>JAIXRT010000262.1 GCA_027485075.1 Cytophagaceae bacterium | reverse complement strand
TCAAAGAAATAAATAGCCAAGCGAAAAAAAACAACCGAACAATCGACTGCCTACTTCAAATGTACATTGCACAAGAAGAAACTAAGTTTGGTTTAGATAGAGGGGAACTTTTCGATCTACTAAATGACCCTACATTCGCTGAATTAGAAAACATTCGCATTCAAGGCCTGATGGGTATGGCAAGCTTTACAAGCGATCAAGCACAAATTGCACGCGAATTCCAATCGCTTCAAGCAATTTTCCATGAACTTCAACAAGAAAAAATGGGGGAGTCCACAGGACTCGTTCACTGGAAAGAACTATCCATGGGCATGTCAGGAGACTACCTTTTGGCTGCAGAACATGGCTCTACTTTAGTCCGCGTTGGATCAGCGATTTTTGGTGAACGCAAATAAAAAATCCCGATCCATCGGACCGGGATTACCTCTAATTCAGTGATATATTAACGTGTCAACGACATAATTTCAAATTCCATCGTACCAGCAGGTGCTTGAATTTCAGCCTTCTCCCCTACATGTTTGCCTAATAAGCCTTTCCCAAACGGAGATGATACCGAAATTTTACCCGCTCGTAAATCAGCTTCTTCCTCAGAAACGATCGTGTAGGTTACTTCCATACCCGTCTTGGTATTTTTAATTTTAACGATCGAGTAAATCGAAACTTTCGTCACATCGATCGTTGATTCATCTAACACGCGCGCATTAGAAATGACCGCCTCCAGTTTGGAAATCTTCAGTTCCAAAAGCCCCTGCGCATCCTTCGCGGCATCATATTCAGCGTTTTCACTTAAATCACCCTTATCCCTTGCCTCCGCAATTTGTTTCGCCATATCAGAGCGTCCTTGAATCTTTAAGTGATGTAATTCAGCCTTTAATTTATCGAGAGCCTCTGCTGTGTAATATTGAAAATTTGCCATAACTAAGCGATTTATTTAATCGTATCTAAAAACAAAATAGAACGGCCTCCGACCGTTCTACTTAAAATATTTGTAGTTTTGTTTCGGATTCAGAACTAAAATAAATGTTGTTTAACTAACACGTAATCAGTTTTTTTTGAATCACAAAGGTAAACAAAAAATGTTTCCGAATACCAAAAAACATTTTTTCCATTCCATTCACACGATGCGCATTGTATTTTTCGGTACCCCCGATTTCGCGGTTGCCAGCCTAGAGGCACTCATTCAGGCTAATTTCAACGTTGTCGCTGTTGTCACCGCGCCCGACAAACCTGCCGGCCGAGGCATGCAATTGCAATCCTCCGCTGTCAAACAATTTGCCGAAACCCAAGGCCTTCCCATTCTTCAACCCCTAAAGTTAAAAGACCCCGCTTTTGTCGAAGAATTAAAATTATTCAAACCCGACCTACAAGTTATTGTCGCCTTTCGCATGCTTCCCGAAGTTGTTTGGAACCTGCCTCCATTAGGTACGTTCAATTTACATGGGTCTTTATTACCCAATTACCGTGGCGCAGCTCCGATTCATTGGGCAGTCATCAACGGCGAGACTGAAACAGGCGTTACTACCTTTTTTCTCCAACATGAAATTGACACAGGAGATTTGTTATTCCAGGAAAAAGAACCGATTACACCCACAGATACGACCGGAGAGGTTTACGAACGTCTCATGCGTAAAGGAGCCAAATTAGTTGTCAAAACAGCACATGCCATTCAGGCAAACAATATCCATCCGAAACCACAAGACGAAAGTAGTCCGCTTAAAGCCGCACCCAAATTACACCGCGAAACAGGTCAAATACATTGGTCTAAATCCGGACAAGAAATCGTTAACCTAGTTCGCGGCATGAATCCATTTCCAAGTGCACATACCCAATTCCAAGGTAAAAATTGCAAGGTAATGCGTGTCGAATTTCACCCAGAACCCATCCCCGATCTGGGCATAGGAATTTGGGATACCGACCAAAAAACATTTCTTCGCGTAGGCTGTGCAGATGGCTACATCAATATCCTTGAATGGCAAATGGAAGGCAAGAAAAAAATGAAAATCGATGAATTTTTACGCGGTTACTCATTTACCTTTTAGGCGAAATTTCCCAGCGACCCAAACCATAATAATACCCATTCTCACCGCGTGATTGTATGTATACCCAGCCGGCACGTGTATCAGCACGGACGTACGCAGCCTCAGCAAGTGGCTCCATTTGAGGTGGTATAAGCGCATATTGACATGCACAAATTTGGCCTAATTTTAAGCGATTTAAAGTCACCAACAATTCTTTCGTATCCTGAACATTTTCAGTTCGACCCGTCGCATAAATACGCGCATAATGATCGCGGTATTTTTCAAACTCAAAAGCCAATAATGGATATTGCCTTACCAAGGCAGCACTGTTGGCAAACCGCTGTACATGGCCCGGATCCGGAAAACCCACAAAATCTCCTCCCCAATACAATCCAAGCGATTTAGCTTCCTGCCCCATCAGCGTGTACCGCGGACTTCGACGCAAATAACGGCCTCGTGAATAGATCCCAACATCCGCCGCTAAATTAAAATTATGAAAGGAAAGCAAAACCTGAGACCGACCCGTTAACTTCAATTGCTGTTGTCGCTTCAAGTTACGGATTGCTTGAACATAGCGGGCTGACCAGCCTTTAGTACGCAAATGTTGCATCAACGAATCTTTTTGTGCTGCAAAAGCCTGAACATCAGCCTGCAAATACGAAGACCACAATGAATCCAATGCAGGATAATCGGCATCTAAACTCGCGACATACTTTCTAGCAATAGAATCGGTGGGAACGACTTCCAGACCATTAATCTGCCAACGTACATGCCCTGAAGCACCATGACTTTGCAAGGTATCGCGCTGGCGATACATGGCGAGTAAATCAAGAATTCCAAGGGAAGAAACCGGTTGGGCCCGGCAAAAAATCTGCGTAGAATCTACTTGCGCCTGGAAAAAAAAAAAAAAAAAAAGTAACCCGACAAAAAGAACATAACGCATTATTTAATCGGAATCACAAGCTGTTCACCGCGCAGCGTAATGTCTTCTTTCTTGTTATTCGCCTCCATAAGCGACTTTTTCGACACCTTATATTTTTCTGCTACCACGCGTAACACATCTCCCGGTCCCACGGTATGCATCGCTTTTATTTTAACTTTTACCTTCGAACCTGCCTTAATTCCACCTGGATTCATGGCTTTGACTTGGTCTTCCGTTAAGCCAAATCGAGCCGCAATCGAAGATGCTGATTCGCCACTGGCCAGCTGGTAACTATATGGTTTGCCAGCCGGCTCTTCTATTTTGGGTTCTTCCGGAACTACTTCCGCCTCCGCCTCTTTCTTTTGCTGAGCTAAATCTATGGATGAAGAATCTGTTGATTTGGTCGTATCGGGAGCAATATCCATCGTTGAATCCACCACCATAGTCGATGCCACATCACCTAAATATGTCTCATCTTCTTCCAATGCCTTTTCAGCCTTTACTAATTGATCCGTTTGAGGGCCTAAAAAATGCTCATAACCCACAAAAACGAGTCCTGCCAAAGTCGCCAACAAAATCATTAAGGTGATTACCGGCAGATTCGAACTAGAGCTTTCCTTAAAAAATGAAAATGGATTCTTCATAAATTACTTAGTAGCTGATTTAGTTTGTTGGCTCATCTCCTCCACCTTCTCCACTAACTCAAGTTTATACGCTGCCAACTTAGCTGATAAATCCCCATTCGCTAGAGCCAAAATTTGCATGGCTAATAAACCTGCATTCTTGGATGCATTTAGGGCAACAGTTGCGACGGGAACGCCGTTTGGCATTTGTAAAATAGACAAGATAGAATCCCAACCATCAATTGAATTAGATGATTTAACAGGCACCCCGATGACAGGTAATATAGTCGCCGAGGCCACCATGCCAGGTAAGTGTGCAGCACCACCCGCTCCGGCAATAATCACTTGAATACCTTTTTTTTGGGCATTTTGTGCATAGTCCAACATCTTTACAGGTGTCCGGTGAGCGGATACAATATCTACCTCGTAGGCGATACCAAAATCCTTACACACTTGGATTGCGTCTTGCATTACAGGCAGATCAGAGCTGCTTCCCATGATAATTCCGACCATATTTCAATATTTAACTAATCACGCGGATTAGGTTTTTAACTTGGTTTGCTTTCTCAATAATGGCGTCTTTTGAATCGCCTAATATGGTAATATGTCCCATTTTACGGAACGGCTTTGTAATTTTCTTTCCATACAGAAATGGGAAAACGCCCGGAATTGCCAAAATATCAGCAAGCCCTTCGTATTTGGCGGGCCCCGTAAATCCTTCCGCACCGAGGAGGTTCAGCATGCCTGAAAAACCAAATGATTTGGTACTTCCTAGAGGTAAACCTGTAATAGCCCGTAAGTGCTGCTCATATTGCGAACTCTCGTTCCCGCGTATGGTTTGATGTCCTGAATTATGCGGTCGTGGGGCAATCTCGTTAATTAAAACTTGCCCATCTTTTGTCAAAAACATTTCGACCGCCAAGACACCCACTAACTCTAATTTATTGATTAAATCTACGGCAATCTTTTCAGCTTGCTTTTCGATATGCGTGGTAATTTCAGCTGGCGAAAACAAGAACTCTACTAGATTTTGCTCCGGATGGAAAACCATTTCTACTGCGGGAAAAACAGCCGTTTCACCTTGTGGATTCCGAGCAACAATCACAGCTAATTCTTTCTCAAAATCAACTGCCTTTTCTAATAAGCCAGGCGCATCAAATCCTTTGGATACACTTGCAGCATCCGCGATATATTGAACACCTTTCCCGTCATAACCCCCTTTTCCTAGTTTATGAAAAGCAGGTAGGAAATCAATATGTTGGCTTAATGAAGTTTTATTATCTGTCAATACAAAATCGGCCGTCGGGAAACCATGATTCTTAAAAAACTGCTTTTGCAAGCGTTTATCTTGAATCATCTGTAAAATATGCGGTTGAGGATAAACTTTTTTACCCTCGGATTCTAATTGCTTTAACGCCTCAATATTGACATGTTCAATCTCAATACTGATTACATCATATTTCTGACCAAATCGATAGACCGTTTCATAATCTTGAAAAGAACCTTGTTGGAAATTTGGGGTCAATTGATGGCACGAAGCCTCAGCATCTGGATCAAGACATGCGATTTGTAAGTCTAAATCTACAGCGGCCTGAAGTAGCATGCGGCCTAGTTGACCGCCCCCTAATAGACCAATGGAAGGCAACGCTTTATACATAAATTGGAATAGAATGGGTAAAATTACGGCTTTTGTTTTACCTTTGGAAATAATTTACCCTTGCAAACAAAGAAATATCCAATGACAAAGCGCACAATGATCCTAATGGGATTTTTAGCCTTCGCAATCGCTAGCCGATTTTTAGTTGTATTGAATCCCGCTTGGGCAAATTTCTCCCCAATCGCATCGATGGCCCTCTTCGCAGGCGCCTACATTTCAAATCGTTATCAAGCCATCTTATGGACGATTTTGCCGATTTGGATTTCGAACATGATATTAAATAACGTATTCTACAGCCAATACTTTAATGGCTTTTCGTGGGGAATCGACTTCGTACAAGTTGGCCTACTCGCACTTATTCCTTTCATCGGGGCTCGCATCAAGTCATTTGGTGGATTTATCGGTGGAAATGTAGCTACTGTTTTAGGATTTTTTATCCTTTCTAATTTCGCTGTTTGGGCGGGAGATGCCATCGGGTATGGTTTCTCAGCTGGAAATGCAGTGGTTTATGCCAAAGATTTTTCAGGCCTAGTAGCATGCTATGCAAATGCACTTCCGTTTTTAAAGAATGCAATCTTGAGTCAATTTGTCTTTTCGTCCGTTTTGTTTGGCGGATTTGAATTAGTGAAATCTAAGAGCTTAGCTTTACAACAATAGAAATTACTTGCATAAAAAAAGCCCGAATGAAAATTCGGGCTTTTTTTTTAATCTTGTTTGTAGACTTTGCCTTCGCGCATCACAAACTTCATTTTTAAAATATCTTCCATACGCTGGGTAGGATCTCCATCCACCGCGACAATGTCGGCAAATTTACCCACCTCAATCGAACCAATTGAATCCGATTGCCCTAACAAATCTGCTGCAGCAACCGTAGCAGATTGGATAGCCTCCATCGCTGGCATACCAGCTTCATGCATCAATAGAAACTCATTTAAGTTTTTACCGTGGCCAAATACACCTGCATCCGTCCCAAAAGCAATTTTAACACCTGCCTTATAAGCTTTCCCGAAAGTTGATTGAATAATCGGCCCAATTGACTCTGCCTTTTTCTTCACCATTTCTGGGTAATAATTAGGGATCTTAGCTGAATCAGCCACGGAACGTCCTGCGATGATCGTAGGGACATAGTATGTTCCATGTGCCTTCATTAATTCCATTACCTCAGGAGTCATGTAGGTTCCATGCTCAATGGAATTCACACCCCCTAAGATCGCACGTTTCATACCCTCGGCTCCATGGGCGTGGGCAGCAACTCGAAAACCGTAATCTTTTGCCGTTTGAACAATGGCACGAACTTCTTCTTCGGTGAATTGAGCGCCCATACCATCTTTGGCATAACTTAAAACGCCTCCAGTAGCTGTAATTTTAATTAAATCAGATCCTTCTTTGTAGCGCTGACGTACAGCTTTTGCTGCATCGGATAAGCCATTCACAACACCATCCTCAGGACCTAAATCCTTTTTAAATGTTTCATTAAGACCATTCGCATCATCCGCATGGCCACCTGTTGTTGCAATGGCCACACCTGCGGTAAAAATACGTGGACCGTCTACGATACCTTTATTGATGGCATTACGTAAACTGATCACCACATGTGATCCACCTAAATCACGCACGGTGGTAAAACCTACATTGAGCGTTTTCTTCGCATGCACGAGTGCCTGATACGCTACATCACCTGGATTTTTTGTAAATCTATCCAGATACGCGTTCGGATTGGTTTCGCTTTCCATGTGGACGTGCATGTCGATCAATCCAGGTAAAACAGTCTTATTTTTCAAATCAATGATTCGATCTGTTTTTCCTGCAGGAAGATAACCTGGTTGAACACTTTGAATCTTTTTGCCTTCTACCACAATGGTATAGGCCGTTTGTACTTTTCCTGCCTTCACATCAACCATTTTTCCGCAGTATAAAAGTGTTTTCTGCGCAAAGAGAGTAATAGGAGACAGCAATGCGATGAGTAAAATCTGTTTCATTTGATAAAGGGTGTTTAAAGTAATGATGCCGTGTTTAAAGACCTCGGCAGCGTTTACTGTTCCAACAATGCTACGAAAAAAAATGGATTTTTGTATCCAGAAATCTGATAAAAAGGGAATAAATCAGTTGATTGATGATTGCATCAACAAATCAACATGTCCCCAAAAGCTCGGATAAGACTTCGCTACTACACCTGGCTCATGAATAAGCAGCTCGCGTACTAAACCAACCGGCGCAAAAGCCATGGCCATGCGGTGATCGTCGTATGTTTCAATTTCAGGACAGACGCCTTCCGTCGAAAATACCCCTGAAACTGTATATAAATGATTTGGTTCAACTTCGACTAGGCGAGCACCTATTTTAACTAATTCGTTTTGAAGCGCTAATACACGATCAGTTTCCTTCACTTTGAGGGATTCTAAACCAGTCAAATGCATGATGATATTCTTCGCAGCTGCCACCACACAAATCGTTTGTGCCAAGTCTGGACAATCTGTAAAATCCCACGTCAATTCACTGACCGCTTCACATTTAGTCAATAGGTACCCTCGGCCAGTAAACGTGCTTTTTACACCCAATGGGAGCATAATGTCGCGTATCGCAGAATCACCTTGCAAGGAATCTTCTTTTAAGCCTAATAATTCCAAGGAACTATCCTCAAAAGGCGACAAGGCAACCATGGAATACCAATAACTAGCACCTGACCAATCTGACTCAACGGCAAAACTTGCCACCTGGTATTTTTGTGCAGGAATGTCGATGGTACCCGTTGACCAATCAGCCACAGCTTCAATTCCAAACTGACGCATTTGCGCCAAAGTCATTTCAACATACGGCTTAGAGCCCAATGAACCCGTTATTTGCAAACAAATTCCCTCCGGCAATAATGGGGAAATCATTAAAATAGCAGAAATAAACTGCGAACTCACATCGCCTCGAATGGCTAAATCACGTGATCCCGTATAGGTAAACCCGTTCAATTGCAAGGGCGGATAACCTTCATTTTTCAAATAAGTGATGTCGGCGCCTAAGGAACGTAAGGCGTCAACCAAAATCCCGATCGGCCGTTCGCACATACGCGGTGTGCCTGTCATTTGCTTCGTAGCACCTGTGACCGCATAATATGCCGTCAAAAATCGCATGGTCGTACCCGCATCCAATACATCAGCGATGGGATTGGTTAGGTCGGCCAACAAGCGAATCATGGTTTGCGTATCCCGCGCTTCTGCCAAATTCGACAATTGGCTCACATCACCTCCCGCCAGCGCATTAATAATCAGCGCCCGGTTACTTTCGGATTTAGACGAAGGCAACGGAATTTGTTCTTGAAACGAATTTGAACGAGGGAATAGGCGAATTTGACTCAAAATAAGTTTGCTTAACGCAATTTTAAAGTAACTAACGTGACTACAGCTAAGATAATTCCCACAATCATAAAGCGGGTAACGATCTTCGACTCATGGTAATTTTTCTTTTGAAAATGATGGTGTAATGGTGACATTAAAAAGATACGCCGCCCTTCACCATATTTCTTTTTGGTGTATTTAAAATACCCCACTTGCAAAATAACAGATAGATTTTCAATCAAAAAGATACCGCATAACACAGGAATCAACATCTCTTTACGAATCACGATAGCCAGTGTAGCGATTACACCGCCCAACATTAAACTTCCCGTATCGCCCATGAATACCTGAGCTGGATAGGCATTATACCACAAAAACCCAATACAGGCTCCCACAAAGGCCGCACAAAATATGGCCAATTCCCCTGAATTCGGAATGAACATGACATTCAAATATTGAGAGAAAATCTTATTACCAGAAACGTAAGCCAAAATAGCTAAGGTCAATACAATAATGACTGAAGTACCTGCTGCTAATCCATCTATTCCATCCGTGATATTCGCTCCGTTAGAAACCGCCGTGATGATAAAAATGACGACTAAAACGTAGACTACCCACACATATTGATCCGGTATGAAACTCGGCAAAAGCATATTGTAATCGAACTGATTATCCTTCAAAAATGGGACCGTAGTCATCAGCGACTTCGAATCCGTGAATGTTTGAACCTGCGATCCATCCGCTAAAATCTGAACTTTATCAAATATCCGAACCTTGATATGCTGATTAAAATACATGGTTAAACCCACGATTAAACCGAGGCCGATTTGGCCTATAATCTTGAATTTACCCGACAAACCATCTTTGTTTTTCTTAAAGACTTTAATGTAATCATCTGCGAAACCAACGGCCCCAAGCCAGATAGCTGAGGTTAATAAAAGAACAATATAGACGTTCGTAATTTTGGCAAAAAGTAATGTTGGGATGATCAAGGACAACAAAATAATGAAGCCACCCATGGTAGGCGTGCCTTTTTTTGCCATTTGGCCTTCTAACCCTAAATCGCGTATTTCCTCTCCAATCTGTAACATTTGCAGCCGACGAATCACAGCCTTCCCCCAAATAGCCGCAATACCCAATGACGTGATTGTTGCCGCAAAAGCACGGAACGTAATGTATTGAAAAACGCCGGTTCCTGGAATATTTAAGGTCTTGTCGAAGTATTCGAAGAGGTAATAGAACATGCCTGCAGGTTATAAAAACAGTATAAAAAACAAAAATGCAAAAAAATAGGACGAAATCAAATTACGCAGAGTAGGCCTCCGCAATCACCTGCTTGTCATCAAAATCAGATTTTACACCTTGAATATCTTGATAGGTTTCATGACCTTTCCCAGCCACTAACACAATATCTCCCGGCTGTGCAATCGTACGAATCGCTTGAAAAATAGCTTCCTTCCGATCCGAAATCCGATGAACTTTAGCACGCTCCGCAGCAGGTACTCCTGCTTCCATTTGGTCCAAAATAGACTCAGGGTCCTCAAATCGCGGATTATCAGAAGTCAAGACAACCGCATCACTCAACGTCGCCGCTAGCTCCGCCATAATCGGCCGCTTCCCCGCATCGCGATTTCCACCACATCCGAAAACGGTTATGATTCGTTGCTGTTTAGCGCGAATCGCTTGAATCGTCTTCAACACATTTTCCAGCGCATCCGGTGTATGCGCATAATCGACAATCGCCATTTTATTCAGAGGGCCAGCCATTTGCTCAAATCTTCCCGGAGCAGTTCTCAAGTTGGACAATTGCAACAATACCTCATTTTTATCCTCGCCCAATAAAATAGCCGTGGCATAAATCGCCAACAAATTATAGGCATTAAATAAACCGATCAGTTGGGCATGAATTTCGATACCATCGAATTCAACTTGCAAACCTGAAATGACATTGGCTTTAACTTTTGCCTTAAAATCCGCTGTGTTAAGAATTCCGTAACTGTATTTACGCGCTGCCGTATTTTGCATCATGACCATGCCACGCTTATCGTCCACATTGGTCAATGCGAAAGAACCGCTAGGCAGGTCATCAAAAAATCCTTTCTTGGCTTTAATGTATGAATCAAAAGTCTCGTGAAAATCTAAATGATCGCGGGTAATATTGGAGAAAATGGCACCCTTGAAGCTGATTCCATGAATTCGTTTCTGCACGACAGCGTGCGAACTAACCTCCATAAAAACGTGGGTACATCCCTCGGCCAACATGTCTGCCAAAAGCTCATTCAGTGCCAAGGCATCTGGCGTCGTATGTGTCGCTGGAATAACGCGGTCTTGAATCTTATTTTGAACCGTTGAAATCAATCCGCAGCGATGACCTAATTGTTTGAAAAGTTCGAATAACAAAGTCACACTGGTCGTTTTTCCATTCGTCCCAGTAATACCGATCAAATTCAATTTCGCGGATGGATTGCCGTAAAATTCACCGGCTGCTGAGGCTAGCGCCTCATTAGAATTGGGCACTAACACACACGTTACATTGGAGGGAATCTCCGTAGGCAATGTCTCCACCACCCAAGCACTACATCCCTGTTGATACACCTGAGGTAAAAATTGATGCCCATCTACCTGGGTACCGGGTATCGCAAAAAATACACTACCGGCAACAGCCTTACGCGAATCAAAACACAAATGGGCAACGTCTACATCAGCTCCAAACAATTGGGTACCTTTTACGCCGCGAACTAACTCAAATAATGAAGCCATACTAGTGTAATTGAATGAGCATGAGGGAATTTTTCCGGAGCGGAGTACCTGCTGGAATAGATTGTGAAGTCACATTACCCATGCCTTTGGCACGCACTTTAAATCCGCGATTTTCCAAGGCAAAGAGTGCGTCGCGCAAATTCATCCCCATGACATTAGGTACCACTTTGGGCAACAAGCTTACGGGTACATTTTGAACCGCTTTTTTATCTAAAGAGAACTGCATCCAGCGGCCATCCTCTTCAACTTTTGGAAAACCCAGGTTTGAATACAATACGCCGTGATCCAATGGATGAATCATATGCGTCAGTTTGGCATTGTTTAATGAATCAGGCAAATATCCGCTCAAGCGACGCTGTAACTTCATATCGCGGGAATAAATGTGATCAGCAATATCCTTAAATACAGGGGCAGTCACCTGACGCGCATACGTACCCTCTGAACTTCCTTCTGGTTTATCCATGGCCACTAACATGGTATATTTAGGGTTTTTCACAGGAAAATACCCAATAAACGACACATAGTACGTCCCTTTAATGTATTGGCCGTTAACCCGCCGCTGCGCGGTACCTGTTTTCCCAGCTATACCATAGGCAGTACCTTTCAAGTTGGTTCCCGTCCCACGTTCTACCACGCCTTCCAGCATGATCTTAATTTTCTTTAAGGTTTCTGGCGAGCACATAGGCTCCTTATCCTTCTTTTGAGTTAGGGTAAAATCCGAAATTACCTCATTGCCAATCGTTGCCTTCTTCACAATTATCGGCTGAATCCAATAACCATTGTTTGCAATGGCATTGTAAAATGTCAACAAATGTAGCGGCGAGGTATTGGACGAATAACCTACCGAAGACCACATGTACTGCAGCGCATCCCATTTAGGTGGCAAAGGGAAATTAGGTTTTTTATACCGAGGAGTAATTTGAAAATCTAAGGGTTCAATTAAATGGAATTTCTTTAGGTAATCGTAATATTTGGCCTGTTTCTGAGAGAAAACTCGCTGCATTAATTTAATCGTACCAATATTTGAAGAATGCTCTATAACCCCCTGAACCGTAATGGTTCCATAGTCATGGGAATCTGACATCGTACGATTAAACACCGTGTATTTACCTCCCGTTGTTACCATATCGGTCAATGGCAGATTAGCCTCTTCCAACATTGCCATCATGGACGGTAATTTGAAGACCGAACCTGGATCATGCTCAGATACCTCAATGGCGTGATTCGCAAATTCTGAATAGCCCGTGGGTGAATTTGCATTCTTCGTTAAATTTGAAATCGCCTTTATCTCTCCTGTAGCTGTTTCCATTACAATGGCAGTCGCATAATTACCCTTGAAATCTGCCAAAGCTTTCATCAGAGATAATTCCACAATATCTTGAATATCGACATCCAAAGTTGTCTGTAAATCTACGCCACGTTGCGGAATAATTTCAGGTGTATTCTCGACTGGACGCCACGTGTTTTTGTCCATTTTGGCGAAATATCCCTTTCCCGGTATTCCACGTAATTCCTTATCAAACGCTCCTTCCAGACCTACTTTAACTTTGTCTTTCATATACCCCACGGTCCGATAGGCCATTTGACCAAAAGGCGCATAACGTACATTGACTTTATCAAAGACAATTCCTGTCTTCACAGGTGATTTTTTGTTCTCCCGAAATAACGGAAAATTCATCACAAGCTTTCGCTCCTGAAAGTCGAGCAAGCGGTTATTCAACAATAAATAGGTCCGCTTATTTTTCTTAGCAGAGACAATCTTGTCGTAATATTCATCCGCAGTCCGGTCCTTAAAAAAATTCGCCAAATGCTCTGCCAACTCCCGTACGTGCGCGGTGAATAACTTTTCAGCTTTGGTTGATTTGTTGTACACGGACGGATCCATGCCCAAGCGGTATTTAGGCAAAGAAGTTGCCAATAGACTTCCATCATCTGAGTAGATATTTCCACGCGTGGCGTCTACCATACGCTCTTTGATGTAAATCGAAGAAGCTTCCTCACGCAATTCTGGACCTTGAATAAAGACGACTTTGTACAGGTTTCCCACTAACAGCAAGAACGCGGCTAGCATGATGATAAAGAAAATCCGAAAACGGAAAGTAATGTTTTGCCGGATGTTTTGTCGCTTCGGTGCGGCCATATCAATTATTCTTTAACGGGATCTGCAACTACTTTAATGGGTGGGGTTAGGCTAACTTCAAGCCCATATTTTCGCATCGCGATGGCGAGGTAACTCTGCTTGCCAACCTTCATGTAGTCGGCCTTTTGCGTCGTATAATCCGCCCTAATTTCTTCTAATTCTTGTTTTGTAGTGACAATTTGATGCATGCGGCCTTCGGCCAACATCGTGTAATAAATGTAAATCAAAACTAATCCCGCGATAAACGTAATGTGTTTAACTAACTCCATGGGCATTTGCCCACCGGTTAATGAATCAATGTTAAAGAGCATTTCCATCGGGCTCTCTTTCGGGGGAGCGGTGGTTTTTTCTTTTGCCTCAGTTTCTACAGAACTAGCCATATTACAATTTACGTGCGATTCTTAATTTGGCACTGCGCGAGCGCGGATTTGCCTTTAATTCTTCTGGGCTTGCGGTAATGGGCTTACGTATTTCTGACGCAAGCGGTTTATGCACCACCCCAAACATATCTTTATCTTCTTTGCCAAAACAGTCCCCTGTTTTGATATAATTTTTTACTAATCGATCCTCTAAGGAATGAAAAGACATAATACATAAGCGACCATCCACAGCAAGCACCGATGGCGCTTGCGCTAAAAACTCCTCAATCACTTGCAATTCTTGATTTACTTCGATTCGTACGGCCTGAAAAGCCTGTGCGAAATACTTAAATTCCTTGCCTCTTGGGGCTAATTTAGTAAGAATTTCTTTGAAATCCGAAGTCGTTTCTAGCGACTTTTGCGTCCGAGCCTGAATCACCGCTTGAGCCAAAGTTCGCGCATTTTTTATCTCGCCATACATCCCAAAAATCCGTTGCAATTGCTCGGCCGAATACCCATTCAAGACATCTTTTGCATCTAAGGCAGCTGAGGGACCCATCCGCATGTCCAAAGGTCCTTCAAAACGGGTAGAAAATCCACGCGATGCGGCGTCCAACTGGTAGGATGATACGCCAAAATCAGCCAGAATTCCATCCACTTGCTTCACGCCATGCAGACGTAAATACTTTTCCAGATATCGGAAGTTGGCCGTTATCAAGGCCAACCGCTCATCGTCAATTTTCTCTGCCTGATTCCAGGCATCTGGATCTTGATCAAAGGCTAATAGCCGACCGCTCGGCCCGAGATGAGCTAAAATTTCTTTGGAATGCCCACCTCCTCCAAAGGTGACATCGACATAAATTCCATCGGGACGAATCGCGAGTCCTTCGATGCATTCATGCAACATGACGGAGGTATGATAGGTTTGATCTGACATGAATTCAAAATTACAAATTTATCTCTCGGCGTTCAACGAAATTTCTGCTCGATCGCTTATTTTTTTGTCCACAAGATTTAACCCTATATTTGTTGGGAAATATTAAGCCCATGCGCCTTCTTCTACTACTACTTTTTCCTATCATCACACTCGCTCAGAATCCAAAAATAGGCCCCTGGCGAGGTGAATTAAGCCAAATGGGCGGGGCATTACCTTTCAATTTTATTATTCAAAAAGGCAGTGCAGAAAAACGGCTCAATATCAATCTCCAAAATGGTGCAGAGAAATTCAATTTAGGTGAATCCTATTTTAGAGGAGATTCGTTAGTCATCCCTTTTGATCTATATGATTCTGAGATTACTGGGGCATTGAGCGGGGCGAATAAACTAACAGGTTATTGGACCAAAAAAAGAAATGGCAAGGCGCTCTTCCGCATCCCTTTTCAAGCGAGTGCCGGTTCAACCCAGCGATTTTTCACAAAAGTGCAAGCAAACGTGAATGTCACTGGAAAATACAGTGCTGATTTCTGGACAGATGAATCTAACCACAGCCCTGGTGTTCTAATCTTAACCCAAAAAGGAAATCAAGTGACAGGAAGCGTTTTAAAACCCACAGGTGATTACCGCTTTTTACAGGGGAATGTCATTGCCGACAGCCTTTTCTTGAGCTACTTTGATGGAAGCGGAGTTTACCTCTTCAAAACAAAAGTAACTAAGTCTAAAATTGAAGGACTATTCTTTTCTGGATTAGCAGGCAAACGAAATATGATTGCCCAAAAGGATGCCAAAGCAAGCCTCCCAGATTTGAAAAAATTAACTTATTTGAAACCTGGTTATGATCGTGTATCATTCAAACTGCCCACACCAGACGGCAGAATCATTAGCTTAAGCGATGCGCGCTACCAAAACAAAGTCGTGGTCATTGAATTAATGGGATCCTGGTGCCCTAACTGCCTAGATGAATCTCGCTATCTAGCACCATTTTACCGCAAATACCAAAGTAAAGGCGTCGAGGTCATCGGAATGGCTTTCGAATATTCACCAGACATCACCGTTTCTGGACCTAAAATTGCCAATTTCAAAAAGAAGATAGGCATAGATTACGAAATGGTATTTGCTGGGACGCCGAGCGATGAAACAATCGCCCAAGTACTTCCAATGTTGCATAAAATCAATGGATATCCGACCACCTTCATCATCGACAAAAAGGGAATCGTACGTGAAATTCATACCGGATTTTCAGGGCCAGGTACAGGGGTTTATTACACCGATTGGACACAGGAATTTGAAAAGACGATTCAAACACTTTTGAATGAAAAATAAGCTATTCGCCATCCTTTGTCTATTCATAAGTCTTCAGTCTATCGGTCAAACGAAGGTCAAAAGGGGATGGAAAGCCGCAGCTGCTTTAGCCACTACAAGTGCTTTGGTGTACAACGACTTTTCGCATACCATACAACGTGATTTTAGGGAAAAAAATTTGTCAGACTTCCATACACCGCTTGACAATTACTTACAGTATACACCTGCCCTAGCGAATTTCGGACTCCACCTGATTGGCATTAAATCCGAAAGCCAACCCAAAGATCAGCTAGCCATTTTTGTAATTGGAACCGGGATTTATTATACCACGACAAAGACTTTAAAGTATGTCATCAATGAGACCAGACCGAACGGGGAATCCTATAGTTTTCCGTCAGGTCATACGACCACAGCATTTTTTGGTGCACATGTTTTAGCCAAGGAATATTGGGAAGAACACCCAGCGATTGCAGTTACGGGGTATGCACTTGCATCAACTACGGGAATTTTGCGTATGGCTAACAATCAACATTGGGCAGCTGATGTACTCATGGGTGCCGCAGTAGGCATTGCTTCAGCAGAGGCCGCGTATTGGGTTTATCCAAAATTAAAAAAAGCACTCAAGATGAATGCTTTTGAATGGGATCCGATTGTCACGCCTAATTTTTACGCAGCGCGCGTTCAAGTCCGCTTTTAGTGCAATAAAATGTAGGTCAAAGCTCCCGCAACATATCCAAGCAAGGCTAAAACGCCAATTTTTTTCGCGTACCAACCAAACTCAATTTGCTCCATGCCCATGACGGCAACACCTGCCGCTGATCCAATAATCAAAATACTTCCACCAGTTCCCGCGCAAAAAGCTAAAAACTCCCACATAGCATGATCCATAGGGAAGTCGGCCAGCGAATACATACCCATCGTCGCGGCCACCAACGGTACATTATCGACCACCGAAGAGGCTAGTCCAATTAGCGAAACGATAACATATTGATTACCAAAGGTTTGCTCGAGTACGACAGCTAGCTGCGTCAAATATCCAAAAGATTCTAAAGCGCCAATTGCCAATAATATACCTAAGAAAAATAATACACTTGACGTATCGATTTT
>JAIXRT010000029.1 GCA_027485075.1 Cytophagaceae bacterium | reverse complement strand
ACTACTTTTGTAAACCGAAATGCGCCTCCTTAGCTCAGCTGGTAGAGCAACTGATTTGTAATCAGTAGGTCGTTGGTTCGATCCCGACAGGAGGCTCTCATAAGCTCGACAGAAATGTCGGGCTTTTTTATTGGACGATAGACACTAGACGTTGGACTTTAGACGTTAGACATTGGACAATGGACTTTAGGTCGGCTGCCACATCTCTCCTACTTGCCGCGCTATTTCCGGCAAATCCTGCTGCTTCATGCAATTGAAATGACCTTTAGGGCAGGTTTTGGTACCGAAATTTGAACAGGGCTGGCAGGTTAGATTAGGTACTATTGCTTGAAAAACGTGTGTTTTAGCGTTTTCTGGCATCAATGGCTCCACTTGTAGGGCTGGCGAAGTCGCACCCCAAATCGCTATGACATTTTTCTCAAAAGCGCAGGCGATGTATAACATGCCCGTATCATGTGAAATGACTATTCGTGCATCGCGAACCAAAGCGGCGGATTCATGTAAAGAATACGTTCCACACGTGTTTACAATCCGATCCGGATCTAACATGGCCAGTTCAGCTCCATCAGCCTTTTCCTCTGGACCACCGATCAAAACAATGGGATGTGGAATAAGCTTAACTAATTGCTTGAGTGAATCCAAGGATAACTTCTTCGTTGCGAACGAAGCACCAATAACCAACGCCACATACCCTGCTGAGAATAATGCTGGAACTTGTACCTTCTCTGGAATGAAATAATCGAGCCCTTTTCCATCGAACACTACACCTAGCGGAGCTAATGCGTCTACACTTCGAAGGGAAATATGCCGATTGGGCATGCGATTAATCTGAAATTTGGTCAATAAAAACTTCTCAACGCTTAATTTATCATAAGCAAAAACCGGAACACCTAGCGAAGCTCGGATGCGAAAACTGCGCAGATTCTTATGTAAATCGATGATGTAATCAAACTTGTAAGCCTTCAATTCGGAAATTAATGTGCCTAAGTCACCAGCTAAATAATGGAAATGATCAATGTATGGGTTTGCCTCCGTCACCGCGCGCATGGAATGCTTCGTTACTAGATGAATTTCAACGCCAGGTAATTGTTCTTTGGCACAACGAAAAGCTGGAGAAGCTAATACGATGTCACCAATGGCAGAAAAACGTATGAAAAGTAGACGCATGCGTGTTGAAAATCAGCAACAAATTTGCCAAAAAAACCCCACAGATTATCAGTTTACTGGAATTAATTATAAATTAGATGATATACCTAATAACAAATGATTGCACGCCGACAATTCCTTCAAAATAGCATCGGACTTAGCGCCCTGGCTACTCACCTACCTTTCGTTACATCGAATGACTTATATTCAGCTTCTCCGATTAGCATCGAAGAGCGTTTGGGGCGTATTCAAAAAGCACAATCATTACTCCAGCAAAACAAAATGGCTGCCCTCATCATGGATGCAGGAACCAGCATGCAATATTTTACAGGGTTAAGCTGGTACCCATCCGAG
This sequence comes from Cytophagaceae bacterium, assembly GCA_027485075.1. Taxonomy (GTDB): domain Bacteria; phylum Bacteroidota; class Bacteroidia; order Cytophagales; family Spirosomataceae; genus Aquirufa. Next base: position 3,601 of record JAIXRT010000029.1, on the reverse strand, counting down.
CGTAGCATGTTAGTGATTTTACCTGCCAAAGGCGAAATTACCTACATTTGTCCCTATTTTGAAGAAGACCGATTGCTCGAACTGATTAAAGTTGGCAAGCAAATTCGCACCTGGCACGAGGATGAAAATCCGTTCCAACTGTGCATCAAAACCATACAAGATCAAGGATTCCAACAAGGGAAAATTGGCATCGAAGAACAAGCCCGCTTTTTCATTGTTGATGGACTCCGTAAGGCCGGTCCCTCCTTCGAACTCGTTAGCGGTGATCCCATCTCGGTGGCTTGTCGGCTTGTTAAATCCCCCACCGAAATCGCCCTGATGCAGCGGGCGAATGACATCACCACCGTAGCCATTCAAGCGGGTATTGCTGCATTAACTGAAGGTTGCAATCCGCGTCAGATAAGCCAAAAAATAGCTCAAAAACACACTGAATTTGGCGCCCAGCACGGTTTTGCGTCGGTTACCTTTGGGGTGGCGACTTCCTTTCCACATGGCAGTTCGAAGCCACAGATACTTAAAAAAGGTGATGTCGTCATGCTCGATTGTGGTTGTCAAGTGGATGGTTATGAATCAGACATTACGCGAACGGTAGTTTTTGGCGAGCCTTCGCAGAAACAAATTGAGATTTGGGAATTGGAAAAAAGAGCCCAACAAGCCGGATTTGAGGCAGCAGTTTTAGGTGCTCCTTGTGAAAACGTGGATTTCGCATCTAGAGGAATTTTAGTAAAAGCGGGTTTTGGGCCGGAATATAAATTACCTGGACTTCCACATCGCACTGGTCACGGCATCGGAATGGATGGACACGAATGGGGAAATATGGTCAAGGGAAATAAACTAGCACTTCAAGTGGGCATGTGTTTCTCGATTGAACCTACGATTGCGATCCCCGGGGAATTTGGAGTCCGACTAGAAGATTGTGTGTATATGACGGAGCAGGGGCCGAAATGGTTTAGTCAGCCGAGTCCTTCGATCAATCAGCCATTTATTTAGACGTTAGACGTCAGACGCTAGACGCTAGACCTCGATTCTTTTTCTTTGGCAAACCTTTCAGGATAGCCAAAGTTTGAGATGCGAAGCATCGATTCCCTGGGCTAAATCCTAGATAATAGCATGAAGAAAAAGACGCGAGGTATCGCGTCTCTACAGCGCTTTCGTGAACTTCACACAAGAAGGAACATCTTCCGCATAGTGTGACACAAATATCAAGCTCATATCGGAACTCGCTGCGATTGCATTAATTACTTCTTTCAAGACCTCCACTTGTTCCGGATCTAAACCCTGACAAGGTTCATCCAAAATCAAAAGCGGTGGATTTTTCACAAATGCCCGCGCAATTAAAATCATCTTTTGCTCTCCCGTGGATAGCGTATGAAAAGGACGATCACGTAAATATCCCAAACCAAACATCGCCAAACAGGCATCCACCTGCTCGGTTTGTTGCTCATTCACCTTCCGCGTCACACCCAACAAATCAAACAAACCCGAAGCCACCACCGCAAAAGAAGTTCCCGTTTCCTTGAAATACAAATGCATTTCCGGACTGACATAACCAATATTCCGTTTGATATCCCAAATGCTTTCACCTGTCCCCCGCTTTCGACCGAACAATGTGATATCCTGCGCATACGATTGCGGATTATCCGCCGTGATCAAACTCAATAAAGTAGATTTCCCGGCTCCGTTTGGCCCTTTCAACACCCAGCGCTCCCCGCGGTTGATCGTCCACGAAAATTGATCCAAAATGGTTTTGGAACCATAACGAATTGTGACGTTTCTTAATGTAACGATAGGATCCACAAGCTGAAGCCTAGAACTAAGATCATCTTTTATATCCCTAGACTTCAGTCTAGAGATCGAAACAACATCCCTGCGAAGCGTATACACTCGATTCACAAATTCAGGTATGTCCCCTCCCGATAAAAACAAGATGAATCGGATGCCTTTGTCATGTAATTGACTTAATCCGGATGATAATACCGATCGGCCGCCAACATCCAAGCCTAAATACGGATTATCCAACAACAACCAATCTGGCCTTTGGCCCAATGCTTTAACAATTTGTAAGCGTTTATTTTCGCCGTTGGAAAGTTGTAATAAGGGCTTGTCCAACAAGCCATCTAGCATAAACATGGTCACATAGTCTGCCACATCAAGTTCCCCCAATTCCTCACGAACGGTATATGAATCATCCGAATCAGATGAATTAAAACGCTGTTGGAGATAAAATTCGGAAATATTACTGCGATTCTTGAAGTGATGTTGCTGCGCTACATACAACACAAATGATCCTTGAAACCACACCTCTCCTTTTCGAAATAAACGACCGGAGAGCGCTTTGGCCAAGGTCGTTTTTCCAGAACCCATCGGACCAACAATCGCTAAACAATCGTTGGCACCTACCTCAAACGAAATGTCTTTTAGCACTTCATGGGCCCCATAAGAGGCCGATAAATGAGTGACACGCGCAACAATTTCTTGGGACATAGGAGAAATAAACAGCCAACAATTTACCGCATTTTTTATACATTTAGCCTGCTTTAAACCGAGAAACCATGAAAAAACTATTCCTCATTGGCCTGATTAGCTTATTGGCCCTACCCGCCTTCACGCAATCATTACCTCGCAGTACACCCGAAGCGGAAGGAATTTCATCTGCAGCGATCCAACAATACATCGAAAAAATCGATCCTAAAAAACACGAATTACACTCCTACATGCTCATTCGGCATGGGAAGGTAGTTTCAGAAGCTTGGTGGAAACCTTATGCGGCTGATAAAGTACATTCCATGTACAGCGTATCGAAAAGTTGGACCTCTACAGCCATTGGCTTTGCAGTCGCTGAAAAACGACTCACAGTTCAAGATAAAGTCCTTTCGTTTTTCCCAGAGTATGCGGATCTCAAGGATAAACCTTTCATTCAAGATTTACGTGTGCAAGATCTCTTGACCATGTCCGTAGGTCACGAAAAGGAACCACTTCGTAGCGTCATCGTCATGCAGCCCGACTGGATTCGTGGATTTTTGAATCATCCAATCGTGGCCAAACCTGGTACTAAATTCCTTTATAATACCTTGGCAACTTACATGCTTTCTGCGATCATTCAGAAAGTAACGGGTGAAACGACTTTGGCATATTTGAAACCACGCTTGTTGGAGCCGTTACACATCACCGGCATCGATTGGGAATCGGATCAAAAAGGCATCAATGTGGGTGGCTGGGGAATCCGTGTCAAAACAGAAGACATGGCTAAACTAGGTTTGCTCTACCTCAACCAAGGAAAATTTGAAGGAAAACAGGTATTACCTGCTGCGTGGGTTGCAGAAGCTACGAAAGTGCAAATCATGCAAGATTCAGGAAAGACTCCTGAAGAACGCGCCCAAATGTTTTATAACGGATGGCCGGATTGGCTACAAGGATATGGTTATCAATTTTGGAGGGGCAAACACAATTCGTTCCGTGGTGACGGGGCCTTCGGACAAACCATTTTAATGATGCCAGATCAGGATGCTGTCCTCATCATTACGTCGGAATCTCAAGATTTACAAGATGAAATGAATCAAGCATGGGACAATTTATTGCCGGCTTTTCAAGCCAAGTCATT
>JAIXRT010000114.1 GCA_027485075.1 Cytophagaceae bacterium | reverse complement strand
CGCCTCAGCCAAATTCAAGGTTGCTGGCTTATCGCAAACGACATGGAATCCATTTTCTAGGGCAAATTTAGCCGCAGGGAAATGCACATGGTTGGGTGTAACAATGGAAACAAAATCCATACGCTCACCTTCTGGAAGCTCTTTTTCCTTTAGAATCATCTCTTCATACGAACCGTACACACGGTTTTCAGGAAGATATAAGGCTTCACCTGTTGCTTTGGATTTGTCTGGATTGGAGCTGAATGCGCCACAAACTAATTCGATTTCGCCGTCTAGTTGTGCACCTCTGCGGTGAACGGCACCAATAAAGGCCTCGGTACTTCCACCGATCATGCCCATTTTTAATTTTCTTCCTCGCCGACTCGCTGCGGTCGTGGATGTTCCACCTTGGATCATATTTGATAGATTTAGATTGTTACAAAAATAGGGCTTAATTTGATTAAATTACCCTTTCTTGGGGGCAGATTTTTGTAAAATTTTCAAAATAAATCGCTTTTAACAACGGAATTCAAAAATCTTTTCGTTTTTTTGGTACGATTTTTCCTATGAAGAATTTAATTTTTTTAAGATAATAATTTCTCTAAACTTTTAACTAAAACTAAACTATTATGAATCAAACTGTTAATGCCAATCGTTTATTTTTGGCGTCCTGCTTTGCACTCATTACAACTGCTTTTTCATTTAGTATTCGTGCGGGTATTCTATCACAATTAGGTACTGAATTAAGTTTGACCAATGAGCAATTAGGCCAAATTAGTAGTATGTGGTTTTTAGGCTTCCCAATTTCCATGATTTTAGGTGGTGTATTTTATACGTCAATCGGGCCAAAGTTGATTATGCAAATTGCTTTAGTTGCACATGCTGTCGGTATTTTGCTGACCATTTTTGCTGTTGACTACAATACCTTGTTAATATCTACTTTATTAATCGGAATTGGAAATGGTTGTACGGAAGCTGCGTGTAATCCCATGATTGCCGATGCCTACACAGGAAACGAGATGAGTAGTAAGTTAAATCGTTTTCATATGTGGTTCCCAGGTGGTATTGTAGTAGGTTCGTTGATATCAAAGTTTATGACCGATGCAGCCATGTCTTGGCAGTCACAAGTTTGGGTCATTATTATACCAACAGTCATTTATGCTGTTTTATTCTTTGGTCAAGCTTTCCCTAAGCCAAAGGCTGATGCTAGTTCGACTATGGATAGTTTTAAAGCTATGTTAAATCCATTGTATTTATTTATGGCAGCTTGTATGGCATTAACAGCTATCTCAGAATTTGGTCCTCAGCAATGGGTAGGTCCTATTTTGGCAAAAGCAGGTGCTAGCCCAATGTTAATTTTAGCCTTGGTGACTGGATTGATGGCTGTGGGTCGTTATTTTGCTGGTTCCATTATTGCAAAAATTAATACGGTAGGTGTGTTATTAGCTTCTGCCGCGTTTGCGCTAGCAGGTTTATATATGATGAGCACGATGTCAGGTACTACCTTGTACTTTGCGGCCTTCATCTACGCGTTAGGTATTTGTTATTTCTGGCCAAACATGTTAGGGTATGTTGCTGAGGCAATGCCTAAAACAGGTGCTTTGGGTCTATCCATTATGGGTGGAATCGGAATGTTTTCTTCTTCAATGTTTCAACCGATTATTGGTAGCTGGATCGATAAGAATAAGGCAATCGCCGTAAGCAGTGGATTAAGTGGTGATGTTGCTGATTTGGCAGCTGGACAAGCTACTTTATCTAATATGTTGCTTTTCCCAGGTATCTTAATCGTTGCTTTTGCTGGATTGTATTTCTTCGGAAATAAGGTAAAACAGGCATAATCAATTTCTTGATATTTTTGAAAGGGAGCCTTGGCTCCCTTTTTTTTGTCCCTTTTTCCCTATAGCTTTGGCAATCCTCCAAGGTTTGCCAAAGCTAGGTATGCGGTTTGTATTTTTGTTCATTTTAGTAGTTGCTTGTAAGCCTAATTACAACGTTGATCCCTCCCAAGTGGAAAAAGATTTGCGCGCCCAAGCCTCACAATATCCAGAAACCAAAATTCAAGGTGAAACCCGTCTCGGAAATTTTGAAATCACCCTGAACGAAGAAACGCCACTCCATCGAATCAATTTCGTTCGCCTTGTCAAAATGGGTTATTTCACAGATCGCTATTTCTATCGCAATGTCTATGAAATTGGTATGCAGGGTGGGGGAGAATTTCGTGATCGCTTGGCTTACCTCGTACCCGCCGAATATCCGGATCATTTGAAACCCGAACGTGGAACTATCGCGATGGCGCGATACGATGAAGGGAATCCTAAAAAATCATCGTCGCCTACTGAGTTTTTTATCATCACGAATACTGAACAAGCCGCGCGTTTTTACAAACAGTATGTGGTTTTTGGGAAAGTAACGAAAGGTCTAGCAGTTATCGACTCCATGCAAAAGCAGCGATCCTTTGACGAAAAGCCTGTGATTCCCGTTAAATTCTCGTTGAAACTAGCGAATTAAACCAGCCGATTTCCATGGACTGGAAGCTAAAAAATCAAATCGATTTAGGTGTATTTGATCCGAGAGGAAATTAGAGGACGCATAGAAATTCCAAGAATCTGCATATCCTGGAATCGAATTAAATTCCCCACGAGCAGCAATCACTTGATTTTTAAATACTTCATTCATGGGTGGAGAAATAATCTGTAATACCACTCCTTTTTGGGTGCATAATTGTTGCAAGCGCAACACATATTCCTTCGATATAGAAGAAAATAGGCCTTTTTCGTCCGACACCCCTTCGAATGTTGGCGACCAATTGCTCGTTAATACTGGGCGGTATTGGGCGAGGTAATAAAATGGAATCGCTTGAACTTGCTTGATCACTTCAGGTGAAAATTTTCCTTGATTTTCCTTTGTAAAAAAGGGCTTGACGAAGTAATGAAAGCTCAATGGGCTCGCTAAATTATTCTGAAAACTAAAGGGATGGTAAATCAAAACCAAGGTATCGATATCTGGATTTGCCGTCAGCGCATCGGATGCAATCACATATTGTCCCGCCATCGAAATAGCCTGATTGGACGCGAGTGATACTAAGGCAGAATCATTCGCCAATGAATCCAGGACTTGTTTAGCAACGCTATCGCCGATCACCAACTTTTTCTTTTTAAGCTTGGATTTACTCGCCGCGAGTACCTCATACACTTCCGTACCCGCCACATCCTTCTGATACCTTTTGGTCCAATATTGAAACTCGGGGTAAGCGTGGAATAGTAGGCCAAAAACACCTAAAAACACCATTAAATCACGTAAAAAGTGTTTCATTGTCTTTAGAATTGAAAGTAAATAAACTGGTCGTTACCCCGGTAGAAATACATGATTAACACCATCAAGCTGTAATAAAATGTCCATTTAACCCAGCGGTTTCTGATGGCATTGATTCGAACCAAAGGACTAAGGGTATGTCGACCTAACCACTCTATCCCCATAAATCCTATAATCAGAACACTAAGTATCACTAGATTTTTTCTGCCCGAAATATCCGGAATCCATCCGCCGTGTTGGACCATCCCCGCCAAATACGCGAATGCCTCCGAGATGCTTTTAGCTCTAAAAAACACCCAGAAAATGGTCACGATACTAAACGTCATTAACATCCGTAAGCCGGAAACGAATTTTGATTGAGATACCCATGTAAATCGTTTGCTCACCGCCTGAGGAACTAAAAATAAGCCATTCAAGAATCCCCAAAAAACATACGTCCAGCTAGCGCCATGCCACAAACCACTGACTAAAAACACCGTTAATGTATTGATGACGCGGCGAAATTTCGAGACACGGTTGCCACCTAGTGGAATATATAAATAGTCTCTAAACCACGAGGTGAGCGAAATATGCCAGCGCTTCCAAAACTCAGCCACGTTTTTAGCGAAATAGGGGAAGTTGAAATTGTTCAGTAACTCAATACCAAACAGACGCGCCGTACCTAATGCAATATCTGAATAGCCCGAAAAATCCCCATAAATTTGGAACGAAAACAGCACAGCACCTACGATTAAACTGGCGGAATTTAGAGATTCATGTTGGCCAAATATCTGATTTACATACACCGCACAATTATCCGCAATCACAATTTTCTTAAAAAATCCCCATAGCATCTGTTGCAATCCGAAGATACTCTGCGCTCGATTAAACTTCTTTTCCTCCTTCAGTTGAGGGATTAAATGATTAGCTCGCTCGATCGGTCCTGCCACTAATAATGGAAAGAAGCAGACGAATAAACCGTAGACCAACATGTCTTTTTCGGGTTTGATTCGTTCCTTATAAATATCTATGACATATGACAGTCCGTGAAAGGTATAAAAGGAAATACCCACCGGTAAGGTGATTAACAGGAGCGTGGGTTCCCAACTCCAGTCAATTGTCTTGAACAATTCTGATATACTAGAAACAATAAAATTGTAGTATTTGAAAAAGCCGAGAAGCGCAAAATTGACACCTATACTCAGCCAAAACCATGTTTTTTTGCCCAAGCGCCCCGAGTTATCGGCGACTTTTTGGCCTGCATAAAAATCTAAACTGGTTGAAAAAATGAGCAGTACGAGAAACCAAATATTCCAATAGGCGTAAAAAAAATAACTGGCAGAAAGTAAAATCAGATGCTGCCAAGTAAGCTTGTTTTCAATTTCTTTGGCATAATGCACCCCCCAAAACAGCGCGTACACGATGGGAAGAAATACCAAAAAAGAAAATGAATTAAACAGCATGCGCCCTTAAACGGTCAATTTGTTGCAAAATAATAGAAAAAATCATGACCAATAAGCAGCCCAACACATTTAACCACAAGAACGCCATCAGTTCATAATACCATGCCACAATGACGATGATTTCAGCTAACAATGCCGACCAGAATACATGCTTTCCTTCGGTTGCCGGTAAATAAAAGGCACACAAGAATATACCCAGTATCGTCCCGTAAAACCACGAACCAAGAATGTTGACCACTTCAATCAAACTGCCCATATTGGTTGCAAAATGAGCCACAATTAAACACAAAATCCCCCAACCTAAAGTCGTTACTTTTGAAGCCCACCAATAATGCTTGTTGCTTGCCTCGGGATTGACAAATCGCTGATACACATCGACCATGCTGGTCGAGGTCAACGAACCAAATGCAGATGCCATCGATCCCATAGACGATAATAAAATCATGGCTATCAAAAATCCAATGATGCCTATGGGTAAATGATCGATGATATAGGTTAAGAAAATGTAATTGGTGTCATTGGGTTCAAAGGAAACGGCCGACTTCTCCATGGAGGAAACTGCGGCTTCGCGCAGTTTCATTTGGCGGTCATGCAACGAGTTAATCTCATTTTTTAAGGGCGCTACCGCAGTCGGATTATTTTCAATGGCATTGACTAAGGCTAATTCGGCCTTTTTCTTGGCTTCAAATAAAGCCGTTTTCTCTTGATTGATTTGCTTCGCATCGGCCTGCTTCACCCAAACCGCCTCCGTGTTTTTATTGAAAAACATCGGTGGCTCATGAAACTGATAAAAGATAAAAACGAAAATACCCACCAGTAAAATGAAGAATTGCATGGGGATTTTTAGAAAGCCATTCAGCAGCAAGCCTTTTCTGCTTTGTGTAGCAGATTGTCCGGAGAGGTAACGGCCCACTTGGCTTTGGTCCGTACCGAAATAGGAGAGCTGTAAAAAGAAGCCGCCAATGATACCTGACCAAATATTGTAGCGATTATTCAAATCAAATTTCCAATCAATCAAATTGATCTTACCCATTTTACCCGCAATTTGGAGCGACTGTTTGACGCCGATTTCAGGAGGTAACTGATAAATAATGAGCACGGCAGCCAAGACCATGCCAGCCAAAACCACCGACATTTGGAGCATTTGGGTGTAGGAAATGGCTTTGGAACCGCCCAACATACAATAGGTGGTTACGAGTGCAGCTGTCAAGGTATTGGTCCAAGTTAAATCCCAGCCTACTAAAATGGACAGGATAATGGATGGAGCAGCAATGGTAACGCCGGTAGAAAGTGCGCGTGGAATTAAAAATAATAAACTGGTTAAAACGCGGGTTTTCGAGTCAAATCTTTTTTCTAAAAACTGATAGGCAGTGTAAACTTTGAGTCGGTAATAATTCGGAATGAACGTTACGGACAAAACAATCATGGCGATGGGTAATCCCAAATAGAATTGTACGAATCGCATGCCATCTGTATAGGCTTGGCCTGGTGCGGACAAAAATGTTATCGCGGAAGCCTGCGTCGCCATAACAGAAAGCAACACATGATACCAAGGTAATTCCCGGTCGGCAAGTAAAAATCCCTGCAAAGACTGTTTGGTTTGTTGGCCCCTCCAGCTTCCATACGCCACGATTCCGCCGATTGTCAACACTAATATAATCCAGTCGAGTAGGTGCATGGCTTAGCTAAAATGTGCGGAAAAACCGATGAAAAATAGGATAATGCTCAATAGAAATGCGCCTAAAACGAGGTACCAGGTGCGCCAATTAGGCTGTGATTCTTCTTGCTGAGCAGACATAGGTTTTTATTAAGAAGTCAAAAATAACACAAAATGTTTATTGATTAGATTATTTACGAAACACCTTTGGAATAATAAGTTTTGCTGATTACCTTTGCACTCCAAATTACGCGGGTGTGGTGGAATTGGTAGACATACCAGACTTAGGATCTGGCGCCGCGAGGCATGGGGGTTCGAGTCCCTCCACCCGTACCAAGGCAAGCCCTCAACACCGATAGGTTTTTGAGGGCTTTTTTTAATTGATAAAACAAACAATTCTATATGAACATTTCACTAAATAAAGCAAGTGATTTACAAGGTCGGTTGACCGTTGTTGTAACTGAGGCTGATTACAAAGAGAAAGTTGAAGCAAAATTGAAAGACTATCGCAAGAAAGCGTCGATCAAGGGCTTTCGTCCGGGTATGGTTCCGGCAACTTTGATTAAAAAATTGTATGGTCAGTCGGCAATAGTGGATGAAATTAATCACGAATTAGGCCATGCGGTGAGTGATTACATCAAAGAAAATAAATTGAACTTAGTAGGTGAACCACTTCCTGCAGTAGACGAAGCGGATTCAATCGATTGGGAAAAGGATACTGAATTTACATTTCATTATGACTTAGGTTTTCACTCGGATTTCAAGGTTGACTTGGCGAAGATGAAAGAAATTAAGTCGTACGAAATCAAAGCGGATAAGAAGGAGATTGCCGAGACGGTTGAAAACTTAAAGAAGCAATTCGGCGAGCAAACACACCCAGATGCAGTGGAAGATCGTGATTTAGTATTCGGAACATTCACCCAAGGTGACTGGGTTGAGAAATCAGCTATCCCAATGCACGCGATTCAAGACAAATCAAAAAAGATATTTCTTGGTGCAAAGAAAGACGATACGTTGAATTTTGCGATTGATAAAGTTTTTGTAGACGCGAAGTCATTGGCTTTAGCTACAGGCAAAAAAGAAGATGAAGTGGCTGATTTGAAAGGCGATGTGTCCTTCGTTGTGGAAGACATTACACGTCAGGTTCCAGCTGAGATGAATGTAGCCTTCTTTGATAAAGTATTAGGACCTGGTAAAGCAACAGATGAAAAAACGTTCTTAATTGAAGTTGAGAAAATTGTTTCTGAAAATTATGCACGTGAAGCAAATTACTTATTACGTATCGATGCGGAAAAAGCCTTGATCGAAAATGTTAAAATTGATCTTCCAGAAGAATTCTTGCGTACCTGGTTAATTCGTATTAATGAAGGTAAATTTACGCCGGAGCAAATTGATCAAGATTTCGATAATGTGAAACGTGATATCCGCTGGAACTTAATCAAGAACGAAATCGCTGCGAAATTTGATGTAAAAGTTGAATATCCAGAGGTGGTTGAAAAAGCGAAAGATATGGTACGTCAGCAGTTTGGTGGCTATTTATCTTCGGATCAACCGGGCATTGAGGAAATGATTGAGAAAATCGCCATGGGTTACTTGAGCGATAAATCTAAAGGTGACAACTTCATGAACTTGTACAATCAGGCATTTGCTGATAAAGTATCGAGTGCCATTGTGGCGAATATTCCGCACAAGGTTTCGAAAATCGACGTGGAGAAATTCAAGGAGATTGCAGCAGCGCTATAATTTAGCCGATTTATAATCTAGAGTGAGAGCCCCGTAAATTACGGGGTTTTCTGTGAACAAGATAATCCGTTTTGGTGTTTAGCTTTAGACGTGAAAATATTTTAAATTTGATTTTAAAACTATCCAGATATGTACCCAAAAGAATTGACTGGCGAAGAGTTTCGTAAATATGCTGTTCATCACCGTGGCTTAAACGGTTTGGCAGTGGATCAATATATGAATAGCATTGGTAGCCGACCGATGCATCAAATCGACGACATGACACAATACATCATTGAGGAGCGCCCGATGCGTTTCGCTCAAATCGATGTATTTTCTCGTTTAATCATGGATCGTATCATTTTTATGGGAGTTCCTGTAGATGATTACATGGCCAATATCATCGTGGCACAATTGTTATTTATGGAATCTACCGATGCCAAAAAAGACATTGTCATGTACATTAATAGCCCAGGTGGATCTGTATACGCAGGTTTAGGGATTTACGATACCATGAATTACATTCGTCCAGAGGTAGCTACGGTTTGTACTTCACTTGCTGCTTCCATGGGAGCTGTTTTGTTAGCAGGTGGTGCAGCTGGAAAGCGTTCTGCCTTAGAGCATGCGCGTGTGATGATTCACCAGCCATCTGGTGGAGCACAAGGTCAATCGCGTGATATCGAAATCACTGCGCGTGAAATCGTCAAAATTCGTCAAGAATTATACGACATTTTAGCCAAGCATTCAGGTAAATCATTTGAAGAAATCGAGCGTGATTCTGATCGTGACTACTGGATGAAAGCAGCTGAGGCCAAAGAATACGGTTTGATTGATGAGATTTTAACGCGTACGGTGTAAATAAAGATGGCTAAGAAAGCAAGTTGTTCCTTTTGTGGACGGGCAAAAAATGAGGTGGGTATTCTTCTTTCGGGAATCGATGGCCATATCTGTGATACCTGTTTGCAGCAAGGATACGAAGTAATCAAAGACGAAATGGGTGCGGCTTCCAAGGCGCATAAACCAGGGAACCAACAGTTCGAATTGGTTAAACCAAAGGATTTGAAAGCTTATTTAGATGAATATGTGATCGGTCAAGAGGAAGCCAAACGCCATTTATCCGTGGCGGTGTATAATCACTACAAGCGTTTGATGCAGACGCCTGCCGCCGATGATGTGAAGATTGAGAAATCAAACATCTTGATGGTCGGTGAAACTGGAACTGGAAAAACATACCTGGCTCGTACACTTGCTCAGAAATTACAAGTTCCTTTTTGCATCGCTGATGCGACCGTAATTACAGAAGCAGGTTACGTAGGTGAAGATGTAGAGACGATATTAACGCGCCTATTACAAGCGGCCAATTACGATGTGGAAAAGGCCGAATGTGGCATTGTCTTCATTGACGAGATTGATAAAATTGCCCGGAAGTCAGACAATCCGTCGATTACGCGGGATGTGTCAGGTGAAGGGGTCCAACAAGCCTTGTTGAAATTATTAGAAGGTTCGATTGTGAATGTTCCGCCGCAAGGAGGTCGTAAGCATCCAGATCAGAAAATGATCGCGGTCAATACAGAAAATATTCTGTTTATCTGTGGAGGGGCGTTTGATGGAATTGATCGTCACATTGCGAAGCGCTTAAACTCCCGCCCGATTGGTTTTTCAGGAGACGATACGTTCCACGAGTCGTTTGAGAAAGATCAGATTATGAAGTATGTATCCGCGCAGGATTTAAAGTCGTTTGGATTAATTCCTGAATTATTAGGTCGTCTGCCGGTGGTTACCTTCTTAAATCCATTAGATGAGAAAGCATTACTTTCCATTTTGACAGAACCTAAAAATGCGCTTATCAAGCAATATGAGAAACTTTTTGACATGGAAAATGTGTCATTATCTTTCTCAAAGGATGCCTTAGTTTATATCGTAGAACAAGCCATGCAATTTAAATTAGGAGCACGTGGTTTGCGGTCCATCATGGAAGCCATCATGACAGATGCCATGTTTGAAATCCCTTCTCAAACTGATTTGAAGGATTTTAAAGTCGATTTAGCCTATGCCAAATCGAAATTTGAACGTACCGTTTTTCATCAAATGAAAGTTGTCGCTTAAACCTTATGAAAGCTTTTATTCTATTGGCTATTTTAGCCATCTCTAGTTCGTTTGTTTCAGAAAATCAGCCTACTGGCGCATTGCAAGTGGCTACACCTGAAGTTACAACTCCCACCGTTGTCGCGCCCGCTCAAGAGGTTAAGCACACAAAACGAGTTGCTAGCGTTAAAAAAGAAATTAGACAAGCACGAAAAGTCATCAAAGCAGATGTGCGGGATGAGGTTCATCGGATGGATTCCAAATTAAAAATTGGTCTATTTTTGTTGGCCATCGGCGCCGTGCTCAGTATCGTAGGTATCAGCGTAGTAGGTGGAATCGCTGCACTCATTGGCCTCGGATTCACGATTGTCGGCTTGCTGCATACCTACTAAGTATATGTCGGGCCAGCTCGTATTTTTACATGGTTTTGGGGAAGATGCTCGTATATGGGCTGATTTTATCCCTCAATTCACCTGGGCTGAAAAACCAATTGTTCCTTCGTTTG
>JAIXRT010000157.1 GCA_027485075.1 Cytophagaceae bacterium | reverse complement strand
GTGATCGGTGCAAAAACGGGACTTAGTCCAGTCCTGATCAAACCACTTAAACCCGAGGCATTGATATGTTCAATATCTCCTACAAACCCATAATCAATAGGCACTGGATTTCTTTTTTTTTTTTTTTTTTACCCGCCATCTGGCCCTGTTAAACCGATTGCGTTGCATTGTTGTGCCTGCAAGGATGCGACCATGGATTTGTTAATCCAGCCCGCATATACCATGGTTACAATGCGCAGACTCTCCGCATCAGTTACCCGGCGACCATCGATCATCTGACTTTGAATCCCCAAATCTGCCGCCATGGACGTAGCGATTTTTCCACCTCCATGTACCAGTATTTTAGGCCCTGGCATCGAAGCAAAATTCGCTAAAAAGGAAGCTAAGGCCTCGGGTGCATCGATGATGTTCCCGCCAATTTTAACAATATGTAAGGCCTGCTTTTTCATTAAAATAAATAAGGACTTTCGACCCGCATTTGCGACAATAAGATTTCTTTGATGACCGCTTGCGCTGCCCAAAGCCGATTTCCCGCTTGTTGGATTACAATCGAATTCTCCGAATCAATCACCGCATCATCCACGACCACATTCCGACGAACCGGTAGGCAATGCATGAATTTGGCATTATTGGTTAAATCCATCTTCGCTTTGGAAACTGTCCAGGCAGGATCGGAAGAAAGTATTTTTCCGTAATCTGAATAGGAAGACCAGTTTTTCGCGTAGATGTAATCCGCATCCACAATCGCCTCCTGCGGATCGTAGCAGATCTTCGCATTTCCAGCAAATTCAGGTGCTAATTCATAGCCCTTGGGATGGGCAATGGTAAAGTCGACATTCGCAATGTTCATCCATTCCGCAAAGGAATTAGGAACACATTGCGGTAATGCTTTCACATGTGGCGCCCAGGTTAATACCACTTTGGGACGGTCCACTTGCTTTGTTTCTGTAATCGTAATCAAGTCCGTCAGCGACTGCAACGGATGTCTAGTAGCTGATTCCAAACTAACAATCGGCTTGCCGGTATATTTGATGAATTGATTGATCACCAATTCGGAATAATCTAAATCGCGATCAACTAAGCCCGGAAAACTCCGAACGCCCACGATATCGCAGTATTGACCGATCACGGCCGCGGCCTCCATCACATGTTCCGCCTTGTCGCCATTCATAATGACGCCTTCATTCATTTCTAATTGCCAGCCATCCGTGCCCACATTCATCACCATAACTTCCATTCCCAAGTTTTGCGCCGCTTTTTGCGTAGACAAACGTGTCCGTAAACTGGAATTGAAAAACAACAAACCCATGGTCTTGTTTTTGCCAATGTGCTTATCAGCATACGGAGATTTTTTCATCAACAAGGCCTCATTGACAAGTTTGTCGATGTTGTACGCGTCTTTAACGGAAGTAAAATGCTGCATATAAGTGGTGGTCTTGCGACCTTAGAATATTGGCAATCCGGTAAAATTACCATTTTTGCGAGATAAATGAAATTTATCGCAGGCGTTCCCACATGAATACGTCGATGGGATTTGGGCACTGAATCGTTTTTTTGTCAGTTTGCTGAAATTTATTTGCTTGCAAAACCCGCTGCGAAGCTAGATTTTCACAAGGCGTTTCTGCCCGAATCATCCGTAAACCGGAATCTTGAAATGCCCACTTACTCAATGTCTCCACCGCCTCGCGCGCAAATCCCTGCCCTCGGTATTTTTGATCTAACGCATAGCCAATTTCCGTTGTTCCAGCATCATCAGGCAATCCGGATAAGCCAATTCCCCCGATAGAGCAGGATGATTCGGTTAGGATTATTTCCCAATTTGAGTACCACATAAAATCCAACGGGAATTTATGGGTCATTGGAAGCCAAAAGTTGGCCAACGCATCTTCCATTTCCTGAGCATAAAACTTTTCCAATAATAAATGGTTAGGTTCCAAGTTCAATTCTTTTTCTAGCGCCTGACGTCCGAATTGCTGCCATTTTTTCAACAGACTATTGTCTAGCGGAATCAACTGCAGGCGTGAAGATTTCAATGAGATCATGGGGGCTTGTACAAATTGACCTACAAATTACCTGTTTTGGTCGCAAAATTAAAATGTATATTAAATGTATACAGATTTTTGTAACCGGATTTGATTGAAACGAATTATTGCCAAACTAAATTATATATGAAATACCTTTTAATTTTAATTACCAGCCTAATTACCGTCTTCACTGTAGATGCCCAAATTCCCGGAGGCTTCGGAATGGCACCAGCGAAAAAAGAAGCAGTTATTCCAGGAACTGCACAAGCCGCTCCCAAAGGATCAGCTAAAATTGTTGGATATCTATTAGATTCCACCGACAAAAAACCCGTAGAATTTGCTTCAGTTGCTTTGATCAATAAATCAACAGGCCGACCAGTCGATGGGGCAGTTGCTGACCAAGTAGGTAAATTTACCATCAGTAAAGTAGCCGTAGGTGAGTATAAATTAGTTGTCTCGTTCATAGGCTACAATAGCAAAACGTTATTTGTTTCTATTTCTGCCAAGAATGACGATCAAGACTTAGGTGTGATTTCATTGGCATCAAGCACCAAGATGTTGGAAGAAGTAACTGTAGAAGGACAGCGTGCCTTGATCGAAGAACGCGTCGATCGTACCGTGTACAATGCGGAAAAAGATGCAACTAACCGCGGTGGTGACGCAACGGATGTATTGAAGAAAGTTCCGATGTTATCGGTGGACTTGGATGGAAATCCTTCGTTACGTGGGTCAACAAACGTGAAGGTGTTAATTAACAACAAACCTTCTACCATCATGGCTTCAAGTTTGTCTGATGCCTTACGTCAAATTCCTGCAGATATGATCAAGACGGTGGAGGTAATCACTTCTCCTTCGGCACGTTATGACGCAGAAGGTTCTGCAGGTATCATTAACATCGTAACGAAGAAGAATACTTTACAAGGCCTAACCTTGAATTTAGATTCAAGCGTAGGTTTACGAGGATCTAATTTGTCTTTAAATGGAAACTTCAGAAATAAAAACTGGGGTCTTTCATTAGGTGGATTTGGTCGTTCGGAATACAATGTGAACGGAAAGTTTGAAAGTACACAAATTACAAACGCAGCTAATGGCGTTCGAAATACAAATATTCAAACAGCTGAAACGCGTCGCGAAGGTATTTTTGGAAACTACCAATTGGGTTTTGATTGGGATATCAACAAGTACAATTCCGTGACATCAAGTGTGCGTTTTGGTTTACGTAATGGAAATAACTGGCAAGATGGCTTGTCACAGATTCGTAATGATAAGTTGTTTAGCTTACGTAATACGAATGCCTTGGATCAGTCGGCCAACGTAGATATCAATATCGATTACACGAAAACCTTTGCCAAAGCGCAAAAGGAATTTTCGGTCTTGACGATGTTTAGTCGGAACAACCGGACGAACGATTTTTACAATTTGATCTTAAATCCAAGTTCTACGATGAGTGAAATCATGAGTTCGATCAAGAACGTGAATGATTCATATAATCAAGAGGCGACGATTCAAATGGATTACCAAACGCCAATAAATAAAATGTCCATGGTTGAGTTTGGTGCTAAAGCCATCAACCGTGATGTGACTTCAGATTATGCGTCGTTTACAGGAGACAAGAACGGAATCTATACGCCGGTCAATAATTTAATCTTACCAAGTAACGTATTCGATTACAACCAAAGCATTTGGTCAGCGTATTCGTCTTACACCTTGACGACAAAAAACAAGTGGTCCATCAAAGCAGGTGCACGTTTTGAGCAAACAGATATAACGGCGAGCTTCTTGAAGAATGAAGGTCAAAATACGAAGATCCCTCCGTATGGTGTTTTAGTTCCAAGTTTCAATATGTCCAAGACATTTAAGTCTGGTACGTGGAGATTCAGTTATAATCGCCGTATTCAACGACCAGGTATTCAGAACTTAAACCCGAATATCAACGCGACAAACCCATTGAATATTTCGCAAGGAAATCCAAATTTGGAGCCTGAGTTTACAAATAACTACGAAGTTTCGTACAGTAAATTCATCAAGCAGACTTACATTTCTTCGTCATTCTTCATGCGTAATACGACGGGTGCGATCAGTAACATTCGTACAGTTTATGGTGATACAGTGAAAACTACTGCCATGAACATTGGAAATGAAGATGCGTATGGGGTGAATATCAACTTGAACGTAAATCTATCTAACAAATTGATGTTAGGTGGTGGTGGTGATTTGTCTTACATGGTATTGGCGAACAATGTGGCCGATAAAATGTTGTCAGCCCGCAACGAAGGTCTGCAATCAAACTTCCGTATTTTCGGTAACTACAATATCGGTAACGGATGGGGTGCGCAAGTGTTCTCTTTCTATCGTGTGAACCAAATTCAGTTACAAGGATCTCAAGGGGGCTTTGGAATTTACAGCTTAGGCTTTAGAAAAGACTTTAAAAACAAAAAAGGAAGTTTAGGTTTTGGCGCGGAGAATTTCTTCACACCAAATGGTTTTGTGATTCGTAGTGAAACTAAGACGCCGACGATTGATCAACAGTCGAAGAACACATTACGTAACATGAACTTTAAAATCAATTTCACGTACCGAATCGGAAAGATGAGCTTCGGCCCAACGAAGAAGAAGAAGTCGGTGAATAATGATGACACCAAAGGTGAAGGTGGTGGCGATGCCGCTCCAGCATCTCCTGCACCAATGGGTATGCCAGGCATGCGTATGGGTGGCGGAGGCGGAGGCTTCGGAGGCCCGCGCTAAGAAATTTCTAAATAGATTAATCAAAAAAGGAGACCCAACTAGTGGTCTCCTTTTTTATTTCTGTCTTTCAATGGTATAGGACAATAAATCCCCGAGCGAATCTCGGTAGGTAGAGGCTGGAAACTCAGCTAATATGTGTCGTGCCTCTTCGGCAAATTCGTGCATTTTAGCCGTTGCATAAGACAAACCTCCGGTTGATTTTACAAACGCAATGACTTCGCGAACTTTCTTTGGGTTCTCTGAATCGTTTTTAATCGTATTAATAATGAATTTTCGGGTTGATCTATCCGTATTTTGCAATGCATAAATCAACGGCAACGTCATTTTCTTTTCTTTGATGTCAATGCCCAGCGGCTTCCCAATCTCCGCGTCCCCATAATCAAACAAGTCATCTTTGATTTGAAATGCAATCCCCACTTTCTCGCCAAACTCAGACGCCATGGCTACATATTTTTCATCTGCACCGGTAGACTGAACACCTACGGCACAACAGGCTGATATCAGCGTAGCTGTTTTTTTACGAATAATGTCAAAGTAAACATCTTCGGTAATATCTAATTTTCGTGCTTTCTCAATTTGCAGTAATTCACCCTCCGCCATCTCGCGTACTGCGGTAGATACAGAGGTCAACAAATCAAAATCCTTGTGATCTACCGAAAGCAAAAGTCCCTTCGAAAGGAGGTAGTCACCCACCAAAACCGCAATCTTATTTTTCCAAACGGCATTAATGGAGAAAAAACCCCGACGGTAATCAGATTCATCCACGACATCGTCGTGCACTAAAGTAGCTGTATGTAATAGTTCGATTAATGCTGCCCCGCGATAGGTTTTCTCGGAGATTTCGCCAACTGTCCCTGCCATCAAAAACACGAACATCGGGCGCATCTGCTTGCCCTTGCGTTGCACGATGTAATTCATGATCGTATCGAGCAACATGACCTTGGTCTTCATGAACTGCCGAAACTTACCTTCAAATGCCTTCATGGGTTCCGCAATGGGCGCCTGAATGGAGGAGATGGAATAGGGCATATTTTCGTGGAAGAGCCTAGGAGGCCGCGTTATTATTTGTGTAAATTTAACGACAATTTGCAATAAATTGTTTCGAGGCCGTTAAATAAAGCAAAATATATGAGCAAGATATTAGTCCTCGCTGGAGGGTCCGTCAAAGGTGCTTTTCAAGCCGGTGCCATCAAGGCTTTGGCCGAACAAGGTTTTCAACCCGATGCAATTTATGGAATTTCAGCAGGGAGTTTAAATGCGGCATATTTGGTGAATAAAATAGGCCAACAAGCCTTATCGACGGGACATGTTTCTTTCGCCCAAGCGGCCAATGATTTATGGGATTTTTGGGAGACACGCATTACTAGCCCAAATAGTTTATCCAAGCCTTTATCTATTTTTGAATTGGGCTGGTCCGCATTGAAGAAAAAGTTCAAAGGTTTAGTTTCTACGCAGCCTTTACGCACGCTGCTCGAAGAAGAGTTGAGTCCACGTAACTTGAATGCCAGTCCCGTCGCACTGAAAATAGGTGCCGTGAATGTCATCGACGGAGGAATGCATTATGTAGATCCCAGCGAGGAGGTATTTTTTGACTATTTAATGGCCTCATCAGCCATCCCTATTTTGATGCCCGTCGTTCAAATAAATGGCGAAGCTCGACGAAGTTTTTTAGACGGAGGCTTACGCGATGTGACTCCCATCCGGAAAGCGCTCGAAGATGGCGCCACGGAAATTGTCTGTATCAGTTGTCACCCCGAGACCATCGAAGGTGGGATGTTTGACACCGGTGATTTATTAGCACTCGTTGACCGTGTTATGGACATCGCTGTCAATGAAATTCTAAACGCTGACCTTCGCGAAACCTTGTTAATCAATAGTACGCTGCCTGTAGACGGAACACCTCAGACCGAGGGTCCATTTACCGGTTTCCAGCGCGTAAAAATCAAGAACATTCGGCCTATTCAGCCATTAACCGTTGACATGCAGCATTTTACCCAAATGGATATTCGGCGGATGCTCGAGGTAGGTTACGCCGTGGCGAAAAGTCAGGCATAAAAAAAGCCCGATCGATGATCGGGCTCGGGTTGCGGTTTACACCGACATGATATCTTTTTCTTTCTCAGTGAAAATCTGATCGATTCGCGTGATAAATCCGTCTGTGATTTTTTGAATCTTATCTTCACTGGCTTTGATGGCATCTTCTGATACACCATCACCTTTTAATTTCTTGATGCTGTTGTTGCCATCTTGACGCGCATTGCGAATGTTGATTTTCGCCACCTCAATTTCCTGCTTCACACGCTTCACTAAATCGCGACGACGCTCTTCCGTCAATGGTGGAATGGCTAAACGAATTAACTCCCCGTCATTCATCGGATTCAAGCCCAAACTTGAATTGCGAATTGCCTTTTCGATTTCACCAAAAATCCCTTTTTCAAATGGTTTGATGGCAATCGTACGCGCATCGGGAGTCGTGATCGACGCTGCACCTGAAATAGGTGTAGGCATGCCGTAGTAGTCGATCATCAATCCATCAAGCATCGATGTACTCGCTTTTCCAGCTCTAATTTTAGATAACTCGATGTTCAAGTGCTTAATCGCACCGTCCATGGTCTCTTGCGTTGCTTCAATAAAAAACTCTAATTCTTCCATGTTGTATTAACTAATTAACGTGCCCACATCCGCACCAGACACTAAATCCGCCAAATTTCCTGGCTTATTCATGTCAAAAACAATGATCGGTAAATTATTTTCTTGGCATAAGGTAAATGCCGTTGTATCCATAATCTTCAAGCCTTTTTGGATCGCATCCGAAAAGCTTAACTGGGTAAATCGAGTCGCCGTAGGATCTTTTTCCGGATCAGCCGTATAGACACCGTCCACACGCGTTCCTTTTAGTACCACATCCGCCTCAATCTCAATCGCACGTAACGATGCAGTGGAATCTGTTGTAAAATATGGGTTACCCGTTCCAGCTCCGAAAATCACAATGCGGCCTTTTTCAAGGTGACGAATGGCACGCCGACGAATAAATGGTTCACACACGGCTTCTACTTTTAAAGCAGTCATCATGCG
>JAIXRT010000078.1 GCA_027485075.1 Cytophagaceae bacterium | reverse complement strand
CCCGACGATGCGCCTACCTATAGACACCATACGCCGGCCAACGAGAAAACGATTGCGCAATTGAAATCGTTCTTGGTCAATCAACCCCTAGCCACTCAAAAAGAATGGGGCCAAATGATTCGATTTGTGGAGCCTAAAATTCATCCGCATTGGGCAGATCAATTTGAAAATGGGGCCTTGGCCGACAATAAATATTTAGCGATTCGCAACAAGGGATCCGCGCGATTCAAAGCTGTACCGATGATGGGTAAAACCAAGATGCTTATCGCTTGCCGTAATTCAGGTCCAGCGCCTACCTATGTGAATATACATCAAGGGACCAAAACGGGACCAATCATTGCGCGCATAAAACTCGATACAACACTGCAGGAAAAATATGCGAAACCTAAAGGTCAATTTGTCAAAGGTTGGGCGTATCTGTTTGTCAATATTCCCTCATTACCTGGAAAGAAAGATCTGGTTTGGGAGTTCTTGAATGCCAAAACAAAACCGGATCAAACGACCGCTTATGTTGGTTTTTGGGCCATGTTGCCGGATGTCCCTGCCCAATTAAAATCCACCGATTTTGAAAAACTCGCCTTACAGGCAATCGCAACCGAACCTGAAATTACAACCCCCGTGATGCTTGAAAACCCTGGAAACTTTACGCGTACTACACGTGTATTTACCCGTGGATCATGGCTAAATCAAGGTGCGGCGGTTAGCCCGGGAATTCCGTCACTTTTCGGAAATGTTTCAATGACTAATCGCCTCGATTTAGCCGGTTGGATTGGAAGCAAAAGCAACCCATTAACCGCTCGTGTCGCAGTAAATCGATTCTGGGAACAGCTCTTCGGCATAGGGATAGTGGAGACATTGGAGGACTTAGGAAGCCAAGGGCTCGCACCTGTAAACCAGGCATTATTGGATCATTTGGCCTATAAATTTCAGGTAGATTTTAAGTACTGTCCGAAAGAGTTTTTAAAGTATGTGGTGATGTCGGCGAGCTACCAGCAGTCGGCAATCGTAGACGCATCAACCCGCGAAAAAGACCCCAATAATCGGTACATCACCCGTGGGCCTCGGGTACGATTAAGCCCGGAGCAATTGCGCGATCAGGCCTTGCTTTGGTCGGGATTGCTGAGTCGAAAATTAGGCGGACCTAGCGTGATGCCTGAACAACCTGATGGCGTTTGGAACGCACCTTACAGTGGCATGCAGTGGAAAAAAAGCGATGGCGAAGATCAGTGGAGGCGCTCCTTATATACGTTTTGGCGGCGCAGTAGTCCGTACCCAACCATGGTGACCTTTGATGCAGGAGCGCGCGATATTTGTCTTTCGCGACGGATCCGAACCAATACACCCATGCAAGCGCTGAACACGCTGAACGATCCCGTATTCCTAGAGGCATCACAATTTTTTGCTCGCAAATACGCTGAAAATGGCCTTACATTTATTCAAAAGGGCTATGCAGATCTGTTTGGGCGAGCGATCTCTAAACCAAAAGCTGAAAAATTGAATGCCTTTTACAGCCAAACGTTGGCCTACTACCAGGCACATCCCAAGGAGACATTGGCATTTTTAAAACTTTGTCCAGATAACGAAGTGCCGCGTCAACCGGCCAACTTAGTTGCGAAGACCTTAGTGGCAAATGCCCTATTTAATATTGACGAAAGTGTGAATAAACCTTAATGACATGAACTCACGTAGAAACTTTTTGAAATCTAGTTCCGTACTTCTTGGTACCAGCATGTTAACCTCCAACACCATGAAAAAAATAGCACCCAAAGCAGGTGAAATCACCTTGGGCCACGGCTCATTTAAATACAAAGTAGTTCCCAATTGGGGAATTTTGGACGCTGGGAAAAACCCAGTCAATGACTGCCATGAGATGGTGGAAGATGCCAAAGGCCGACTGTTCATGCTCACCAACGAGGTCAAAAATAACGTCCTTATCTACGATAAATCAGGCAAATTGCTGGACTCGTGGGGCCACACGTATCCAGGCGCGCACGGCTTAACCATCTTAAACGAAGGCGGCGAACAGTTTTTATTGATCTGCGATAATACCCGCCATCAGGTGATTAAAACCGATCTAAAAGGAAAAGAAATATTCAAAATCGAATACCCGAAAGAGACGGGCGTATACGATCATCCGCACCAATTTGTTCCTACAGAAACGGCGGTGAATCCAAAGAATGGAGACATCTATGTGGCGGATGGATATGGCGCAAATTACATCATTCAATACAATTCGAAGGGTCAGTACATCCGTCATTTTGGTGGTTATACCTCCGTGTATGACGATAATAAATTCAATTGCTGCCATGGCGTTTTAGTGGATACGCGCGATCCGAATAACTGGACCTTATTAGTGACGGACCGCGTGAATAACAGCTTGAAAAGATTCACCTTAGACGGTAAATTCATCACACGGTATCACTATCCCGGCTCGTTTATTTGTCGGCCTGTCTTACACGGCGACTACATCCTGGCCGCTTGTTTCCGGAGCACGGATGCTTCTTGGGCAGGTTCGGGATACATCCAAATTTTAGACAAAAACATGAAGGTCGTTTCGACTCCAGGAGGATCCGAGGCAGTCTACAAAAATGGCGTTTTGCAGAAGCAAGTCAAAGACGACGAGCACAAAGTGTTTATCCATCCCCATGATGTGTACGCGGATTCTGATGAAAATATCTACGTGCCGCAGTGGGCCTCTGGAAAAACCTATCCGATCAAATTAGAACGTATTGGCTAGATGATCATCGCGGAGGCAGGCCAGTCATGGCTCATTTTTTGGGGACATTTCCATCCGATGCTGGTGCATTTGCCCATCGGCATGTTCTTCATTGCTGGGATTTTGCATTTCTTTTCCAAGCAAGCCTCGGATTTACCTGAAATAATTATCCGCATTTTAATCTGGACCACCGCGTTTTCAATTCTCTCCGCGACCATGGGTTGGGGATTAGCGCAGTCCGGCGAATACGATTCGGATGCTTTGCAAATTCACCAATGGCTCGGGATAATTACCTGTGTTTTGGCGGCGGGATTAACCTTTGCGATGCGCGCAGGTTTGGCGAGTCGGCCTACCAATTTGCTGTTTATCATAAGTTTGAGTTTCCTAACAATCACCGGGCATTACGGCGGAAATTTAACACACGGGTCAGATTATTTGACCGCGAGTTTGCCTGCTTCGGTTCGCAGCATGCTAGGAATGAAAGAAGTCGAGGTTGAAAATAGCGTGGTTGAAAAAATTGCCAACCTGCCTGAGGCGATTGTCTATACCCAACTTGTCAAACCGGTGCTTACGCAGAAATGTACCTCCTGCCACAACGACCAAAAACAGAAAGGGAAACTGCGCTTAGATACCCCGGAATTTATCCTACAAGGTGGGGAAGATGGTCCCATTCTTGTTGCGGGAAAACCGCTCGATAGCGAACTCATTAAACGACTTTTACTGGACGCGAGCGATGAACATCACATGCCGCCAAAAGGCAAAACGCCACTGACCGATAATGAAATTGCCTTGCTGCACTGGTGGGTACAACATGGTGCCGATTTCACCAAAAAAGTAGCGCAACTTCCTGTGGATGACAAGATAAAACCTGTGCTTGCTTCTTATGCAAACGGGGAGACCTCAAGTGAATCTCCGGTGTTTAAAAAATCGGTTGGCGCACCTGATGAGTCCGACTTAGCCCGCATTCGTACACATGGTATCCTCGCTAATCCCATCGCAAAAGATCATGCTTTGATTGAAGTAAATGCCATCAACGCTCCCCAAGTAACGAGCAAAGAACTGTCGGATTTACGTGCCATTCAGGCACAGATTATCCGACTGAAATTAGGCAATACGCGGATGAGTGGAGATTTTTTGAAGGAAATCGGAGCGATGCCCCTGCTTATTTTACTCGACTTGAATCACACAAAAATTGCTGATAACGATCTGGATAACCTGAAAAATCTAGCCTATTTGGAATCGCTGAATTTGGTAGGAACCCCCATCAGCGATCGTGGCTTAGCGCACCTCGCCAAAATAAAATCGCTGAAACGTGTCTATTTGTGGCAGACGCGTGTAACCGAAAAGGGCGTAAGTCAGCTCCAAAAAATGAGGCCAGACCTGGCCATTCAATCTGGGTTCAAGGGGCGCTGGCCACTCGAAGTAGACAGCACAAAATTAACCTTGGCTAAATAGCAATTTTCAAAGAAAAAATTTAATCGTATATTAACAGCCTAATTAGAATTTCCGTACATGGTTTTCTTTCTGAAGCGTTCTTGGCTCATCCTAATCCTAGCTGTTGGAGGTATTTTCACCTACACCCGCTGCACGGAAACGCAAGCACAGGAGACCGCGATGCCGGATGTCATTGATTATAATTACCACATACGTCCCATCTTTTCCGATCGCTGTTTTAAGTGCCATGGGCCGGATGCCAACAAGCGTAAGGCGGGACTTCGCTTAGACACACCGGAAGGTGCGTATGCCGCGTTCAAGGATAATCCATCCATGCATGCCATCGTTCCAGGCCATCCAGAATCATCCGATGCTTTTCAGCGCCTAATTACCAAAGACACTTCCCTGCTCATGCCTACGCCAAGTTCCCACTTGACCGTGTCAAAACATGAAATAGACTTGATCGAAAAATGGATCAAACAGGGGGCCGTTTACAAGCCGCATTGGGCTTTCATCAAACCCGTGAAATCGACTTTGCCGGATGCAGATGAGGACTGGGTACGTAATCCGATCGACTATTTTGTGTATGCAAAAATGGCGGAGAAATCATTGAAGCCTAGCCCGGAAGCCAGCAAAGAACAGCTACTCAAACGTGTTTGCCTCGACCTAACTGGTTTGCCACCGAGCCTCGATATGCAGGATCGCTTTCTGAAAGATGACAGCCCGCAAGCCTACGAAAAGATTGTGAATGAGTTGCTGAGTAGCAAACATTACGGCGAAAAGATGTCGGTGCAATGGTTGGATTTAGCTCGATACGCAGACTCCCACGGATATCAAGATGATGGCCTGCGCACGATGTGGCCATGGCGAGATTGGGTAATTCATGCATTTAATTCCAATTATTCCTATGCCAAATTTGTTACTTGGCAATTAGCCGGCGACTTAATGCCGCGGCCTTCGAAAGAAATGTTGCTTGCAACCGGATTCAATCGCAATCATAAGATTACGCAAGAAGGCGGGGTTATCGACGAGGAGTACCGTGTGGAATATGTGAATGATCGAACGAACACCTTTTCAAAATCCTTCCTCGCGCTGACCTTTGAATGTGCCCGTTGCCACGATCATAAATACGATCCTATTTCACAAAAGGATTATTACAGCACTTACGCTTTCTTCAACCAGGTGCCTGAAAAAGGTTTGTTTGGAACCATCGATGCATCCTTCGCGGATCCGCCCAACATGACCATT
>JAIXRT010000070.1 GCA_027485075.1 Cytophagaceae bacterium | reverse complement strand
CATCTGCAGCTACTAATGGCTCAAAGCCAGCATAAACCGCTTCCGCTTTTTGTAGATCTCCTTTAAATCGTACGGCTGAAAAATCTGTATTTACGGCACCAGGCGCAACATTGGACACTTTGATTCCATGTACATTCAAGTCTAGACGCATCCCTTGCGAGAGGGCTTCCACAGCAGCCTTGGAGGCACAATACACATTTCCGTTGGCATACACTTGCTTTCCTGCCGTAGAAGATAAGTTGACAATATGCCCACTGGCCCGTTCGATCATACCCGGAATGACCATCCGCGACACATATAATAAACCATCTACATTCATGTGCATCATGGCATCCCAATCCGCCGGATCTCCATCCTGAATCGCATTCAATCCATGGGCATTACCCGCATTATTGATGAGGACATCGATGGATTTCCATGCGTCGGGCAGCGATTGAAACGCGGCTTCTACCTCATTGCGGTGCTGTACGTCAAAAGTTAGTAGATAGGAATCTGTGGGCAACTCTTGCTGCAATGCCTCCAGACGTTCCTGGCGTCTGCCGCAAAGAATTAAATGATACCCAACGGCCGATAAAGCTTTAGCGGTAGCCCAACCAATTCCCGAACTAGCTCCTGTAATGCATGCAATCTTATTCATACCCATAGAAATTTTCATCCCGAAGGTACATGCTTCGAGGTGATCTAAAAAATTTGGACGTAATTTGTGTTAAAATTTATCCATTCCATGAACTTTTTAATCGTTGGCCTAGGCAACATCGGACCCGAATATCTATTCACTCGACATAACATCGGCTTTATGGCCGTGGATTATTTAGCTAAAACCAAGGAAGTAAGTTTCAAACAGGATCGATTAGGCGCCATAACCTCCTATAAGCTAAAAGGACATGTTGTTTATTTACTGAAGCCAAGTACGTTTATGAATTTGAGTGGCAAGGCGGTGAATTACTGGTGCCAACAACTCAAAATTGAAAAGGAGCGCTTACTCATCTTAACGGATGATATTGCTTTGCCTTATGAAACACTGCGCTTAAAACCAAAAGGATCTAGTGGCGGGCATAATGGATTAAAGAGTATTGAAGGAGTATTACAAACACAAGAATATGGCCGTTTGCGCATGGGAATAGGCGCAGATTTCGCAAAAGGCAGACAAGCCGATTTCGTATTAAGTAACTTTAACGAAGATGAAATTGGACTTATCCCATTCATCCTAAATCGATCCAATGAGATCATTGATAGTTTTTGCTTGGAAGGTATCCAACAAACAATGAACAAATACAACCAATGATTGTACTATTTAAAGAATCTTTGAATTTTTCCGTAATTTCATGTGTAGAATTTTTCAAATGATTTACAATTGTTATCCAAATTTTCTTTGGAAATAATTAAAATAACTTACTATTTATTCTGAATTTATCTCGAAAATAGAGAAATACACAATTTCGCCAACTAAAATTGTGCAAAAGCAAGTTTTGTTATATTAAAAAAATGCAATAATTTTGTATCGTTGATTTAATCAATAAATATAACATTCTTATGAAGAAGCAAATTTTAATGATTGGTGTTTTAGTGGGACTAAACCTAATCGCAACAGCGGCAAAAGCAAACGGAACAACATCTACAGTAGATGTATCGACAACAGGGTTGTCTATCAAAAAAGAAACTCTTTCTGAAGTAATTCAGAATTTAATAAAGAAAGATTACGCAGGTGCAAGTGCATCATCGACAGCTAGTTTGACAATTTCAATTTTAGAGAATTATCAGAACAACCAGTCGGCTTACCTAAAGGCAACCAAAGCTGAGCAAGCTTTGTTTAACGAAACAGTTAAGTCTATTGTAAACCAAGCATCTACAAGCGAAAAAACGTCAAATTGGATCAAAGAAATCAATAAATCAGCCAAAGCAATTAACACGATTTGGGCTGTTTTAGGTACAGAACCAAAAATTGAAGCAGATTTAAACACTATTTCTGAACAAAATGAAGATTTAGTAGTTGTGTTTCAAAATTAGATTGTAAGTAGTTTTCATAGTTAAATAGGTTTAGAGGTAATCAAAAAAGGTGCTGTTTTTAACGGCACCTTTTTTATTTTTTTGCACTAAACTCATATTAATTAAAGAAAACACCTATATTTGTATAAATTTTCATAGTTAAATAGGTTTAGAGGTTATACAAATAAGGCCAGAAGTTTCTTCTGGCCTTATTTTTATTTAATGAAATAACGAGATTTTAACTGATACTCGCTCCGTTCCAAACTGATTTACTTGGCTGAACAAAGGCTAAACTGCCATCTGCATCTTCTGCCATCAAGATCATCCCTTCACTTTCTTGACCCATAATCTTGCGTGGTGCTAAATTTGCTAAGAATGTTACTTGCTTTCCAATAATCGCTTCCGGTTCAACATGCTCCGCAATTCCACTTAAAATGGTCCGATCTTTCAGGCCATCATTAACGGTCAATTTTAATAATTTCTTACTTTTCTCAACCTTTTCAGCTGCCGTGATTTGACCGATACGCATATCCATCTTTGCAAATGAATCAAAATCAATCGTTTCCTTGATAGGCGCAACCTGCTTACTTGCTAATTCCATCTGTGCTTTTGTCGCTTTTAACTTATCTACTTGTGCTTGAATAACATCATCCTCTAGTTTCTCGAACAACAAACCTGGATTTGCTAGCTTTTGACCCGCGGGAATCAATTCAAAATTTCCGATGGCTGACCAGTCGGCATCCGCTAAACCCAGCGCTGTCCGTAGACGAGCTGCCGTAAACGGAATAAACGGCTCAAGCGCTAAGGACGCATGCGCCACGAGTTGTACCGCATAATTCAAGACCGTACCAGCTTTGTCCCGATCTTCCTTAATGATCTTCCAAGGTTCGGCATCAGCCAAATACTTATTTCCGATACGT
This sequence comes from Cytophagaceae bacterium, assembly GCA_027485075.1. Lineage (GTDB taxonomy): Bacteria > Bacteroidota > Bacteroidia > Cytophagales > Spirosomataceae > Aquirufa. The sequence continues at coordinate 9,709 of JAIXRT010000070.1, read as the reverse complement.
GCAATCTCCATCGCATACACCAAGGCGTCACGGAATTTATAGGTAGCTAAAGCTTGATCTAATTTAGCCGGTATCTCTGCCAAAGCCGCGATAACATCCGCCTCTAGGCCTGTTCCAGCTGCTTTTTCAGGTACAATACCCTCGAAATTCTTGTCAATCAGCACAAATGCACGATTCACAAAATTGCCCAAAATGGCAACTAACTCTGAATTATTTTTCGTTTGAAAATCCGCCCACGTAAAATCAGCATCCTTCGTTTCTGGACTAGAAGCCGTCAAGGCATAACGCAACACATCTTGTTTGCCTGGGAATTCCTTCAAATATTCATGCAACCACACCGCCCAATTGCGTGAAGTGGATATCTTATCCCCTTCCAAGTTCATAAACTCGTTCGCCGGTACCTGATCCGCTAATTGATACCCACCATGCGCCATGCACATCGCCGGGAAAATCAAGCAGTGAAATACAATATTATCCTTGCCGATGAAATGAACAATCCGACTATCCTCCGCTTTCCACCATTTTTCCCAATCGGGGGTCAGTTGGCTTGTCATCGACACATATCCAATCGGCGCGTCAAACCATACATACAACACTTTCCCCTCCGTATCCGGCAAAGGAATAGGCACGCCCCAGCTTAAATCACGGGTCATCGCACGTGGACGCAAACCATCCTGCAACCAAGATTTCACTTGACCACTGACATTGGACTTCCATTCTGGATGGGAATTGACATATTTTTCTAACTCGCCTTGCCATTGATCTAAGGGCAAAAACCAGTTTTTGGTTTCTTTAAGTATAGGTGAAGCTCCGCTTAATGTGGATTTTGGATTAATCAATTCGGTGGGTGACAAGGCTGAACCACATTTTTCACATTGATCTCCATAAGCTCCGGGCTGTTGGCATTTCGGACAATCGCCCGTAATATATCGATCCGCTAGAAACTGATCTGCCGCCTCATCATAATACTGCTCGGTCACTTCCTCGATAAACTTGCCATCTTGGTAAAGCTTCAAGAAAAAATCCTGAGACATTTTGTGATGTGCTGGATCGGATGTCCGACCATAGATATCAAATGAAATACCAAATTCCTCAAATGAAGACTTGATTTCCTTATAATAATGATCAACGACTTGTTGGGGCGTTTTCCCCTCCTTTTGCGCTTTAATCGTAATTGGCACCCCATGCTCATCCGTTCCAGAGACAAAAATGACTTCCTGTTTTTTCAACCGCAAGTACCGAACATAGATATCTGCAGGCAAATAACAACCTGCCAAATGACCTATATGAATGGGGCCATTGGCATAAATCAAGGCCGCAGTGACCGTAGTCCGCGCAAAATCCGACATAATCTAGAGTAAAATGAATTACAAAAATAAGTAAAAATACCTAACGAAAATTTAGAAAGACCACTTGCATCTTCAAATTTATAAGTGTACATTTGCACACAATTTAATTCAAAAGAGAAAAATACATGTTAATTATTTCAATCAAAGAGAACGAGTCAATTGATAAAGCACTTAAGCGCTTTAAGAAAAAGTTTGAAAAAACGGGTGTAGTTAAAGAATTACGTAGAAGATCCGCTTTTGAAAAACCTTCGATTGCTCGTCGTAAGGAAATGATTCGCGCTGCTTACAAGCAGATCACATACGGTAACGTAAACAACTAGTTTACCAAACTCCGAGAAATTGACTACTTTCGAGATATGAATCTGGAAGTAGTCAATTTTTTTTTGGTCCATTTGACCGTTGAGCGCCGACTAAGTAAACACACCACCAGCGCTTATTCCACTGATTTACTTCAATTTTGTGCCTTTTTGGCGTCCGAGTACCCTGAACTTTCATTAGCTGAAGTACGCGCCCCGATCGTTCGAGCTTGGCTGGCTTCGCTGGCACATGACGATATTCAAAATCGGTCCATCAATCGAAAATTAGCTTCCTTACGCACCTTATTCAAATTTATGCTGCGCAGAGGCGACATCCGGGAAAATCCCATGTCGGCCGTACGCATGGTCAAAACTCGTAAAAGCCTCCCCCATTTTGTTCGAGAATCTGAAATGGCTCCTTTATTGGAGGTGAATCAAGAACCTGCGTCAAGCTTTTCTGAAGCGCGTGACCAGCTCGTACTATTTCTATTGTATGGGACAGGCATGCGTTTGGCTGAATTGATAGATCTGCGTACCAATCAAATTAACCTCTCGGCTAAAACGCTTCGCGTTATTGGAAAACGAAATAAGGAACGGGTGATTCCGATCCCCGATTTATTGGTACAATTCATCCGCCAATACAACGAACTAAATACGTTTTCGAGTGACTACTTGATTTTAACGGACAAAGGTGAACAAGCGTATCCGATGTTCATTCAAAGATTGATCAAAAAGCAATTGGGTGAAATAAGTACCTCTGAAAAGCTATCGCCGCACATTTTGCGCCACAGCTATGCGACCCATTTGCTAAATCGGGGTGCTGATTTGAATGCCATCAAAGAATTATTAGGACACGCGAATCTGGCTGCCACGCAGGTGTACACACACAATTCAATGGAAAAATTAAAAGAGATCTACAAACAAGCCCATCCAAAAGCCTAACGAATCATGGGGCCTTGTTGGTTTATTTCTGACACATATTCCTCTGTACCAATTCCAACCTGATGAAAACCTGCTGCCATCGCTGCAGCTACACGTGTCGCGGTCTCCTTCCCTTTGGATAAAGCAAATAAGGAAGGTCCTGAACCGGATATCGAACAACCTAATGCACCGGCTTCTAACGCTGCGGCCTTCACCACATCGAACTGGGGGATAAGTATGGCACGTGCAGGCTCGATGATTACATCGACTAATGAACGTCCAATCAACTGATAATCAGGCAATAACAAGCCAGCCACCAAACCTGCCACATTTCCCATCTGTGTAATGGTCTTATGTAGCGTGATTTCTCGCTCCAATATACGGCGGGCATCTTTGGTGTTCACCTCAATCTGCGGATGCACAATACTTGCATATAAATCAGAAGGTGTAGGGATTTGAATAATATCTAGCGGATCATAGCTCCGAATAATCACAAATCCACCCAATAAACTGGGACCCACGTTATCCGCATGTGCCGAACCACAAGCCACACGTTCCCCTTCCATGGCGAATGGAAGCAAATCTTTTTGGCTTAATGGCTTCCCCATCAGTTCATTCGCAGCGAAAACACCGGCTACAGCAGATGCGGCCGAGGAACCCAAACCAGAACCTAGAGGCATATCTTTATGAAGCGACAATTCAAAACCCTGATCGGTCTGACCGATGTGCTCCAAATACTTCATAATCGCAATTCCTGCCGTATTTTTCGAAACGTCTTTCGGAAGCCGACCGTCATCCCCGGTGATTTCATTAATTCGAATTCCGGGTGAAGCTGATTTAGTCAAAACCACCTCATCACCTGGATGATTAACGGCAAAGCCGAAGATATCAAATCCACAAGCTACATTGGCAACAGTCGCCGGGGCATATACGCGTATACTTTCCATATTAAGATAAGTAGCTTCCGATGTACACAATATCTGCAAAAACGCCTGAAGCGGTCACCTCAGCCCCTGCACCTGGACCTTTAATGACTAAAGGACGGTCATGGTAACGTTTGGTAGTAAAGGCAATAACGTTGTCGGCCCCATCCATTTGATAGAAAGGATGATCCGATCCCACCGCACGTAAGCCAATCGTAATTTTTTTTTTTTTTTTTTTGGCGATGTAACGTAAAACTTTGTTTTCAGCATGCGCCGAATTAACTAAGTTCTCAAAATAGGCATTGGCCTTATCTAACTCATCAAAAAAAGCATCCACATCAGGTGCTTGTTCACAAGCCTCAGGTATGATTTTCTCAATGGTAATATCAGAAAACTCAAGTTTCATCCCAATTTCCCGACTCAAAATCAAGATTTTACGTGCCACATCCATGCCACTCAAATCTTCACGTGGATCTGGTTCCGTATATCCTTTGGCTTTCGCCTCATGCAAAACAGCTGCAAAAGATTTTCCTGGGACAAATTGATTAAACAAAAAGGATAATGTCCCCGATAGAATTCCTTCAATTTTCTCGAAACGATCCCCCGAAGCGATCAAACCTTGTAAGGTATTGATTACCGGCAAGCCTGCTCCCACATTCGTTTCATACATAAACTTCACTCCTTTCTTCAATGCAGTTTGATGTAAAGCCGCATACTGATCGTATGGACCTGAATTGGCCACTTTATTAGGCGTCACCACGGACACATTGGCCTCAAATAATCCTAGGAAAAAGGGATGTATTTCCTTGCTAGCCGTGCAATCCGCAAAGATCGAATTGGGTAAATTCAAGGACTTAATCTGCTCCACAAAGTTCGATAATGAACTTGATTCACCTGACGATTCTAATATCGCCAACGCATCCGTCATCGAAATACCAGCTTTATCTAGGTATTGTTTGCGGGAATTTGCGATGCCAACTAACTTAATGCGCAACCCTTTAAATTTCTCTAAATAGCGTTCCTGACCTACTAATTGGTTTAACAAAGTCTTACCGATTAAGCCTGTACCGACTAAAAACAAATTCAGAGTTTTGATTTGCGAGAAGAAGAAAGTCTCATGAATGACATTCAAGGCCTTAGATAAGTCCTTTTTCTCAATCACGACGGATATATTCAACTCCGAGGAGCCTTGGGCTGTGGCAACAATGTTGATACCATTTTTACCCAAAACAGAAAACAATCGCCCACTCACACCCGTATGCTTGCGCATGCCCTCACCCACTACAGCGATAACGGATAAATCATTTTGAATATCAATACCTTCGATATCGCCTGACTCAATCTCTTGGGCAAATTCTTTCGCAAGAATCTTATCCACTTTAGAAGCTACTTTAGGATCTATCGCGAAACAAATGGAGTGCTCAGAAGACGCTTGTGAAATTAAAACAACCGATATTTTCTCCTTCGACAAGACCGTAAATAACTTCGCAGAAACACCCGCCACGCCAATCATCCCCGATCCTTGTACATTAACTAATGCCAATTCATCAATGGAACTGATTCCCGTAATGATGTACGGACTCGTCGAAGTCTCTTTCGAGACGACCGTACCGGAAAATTGGCGATTGAACGTATTCAATACGCGAATGGGAATGTTTTTCGCAAAAGCAGGCTGCAACGATGGCGGATAAATAACCTTAGCACCGAAATGCGTTAGTTCCATAGCTTCCGCATACGAAATAGATGGAATCGTAAACGCCGCACCCACCTTGCGTGGATCCGCCGTCATCATACCATCCACATCTGTCCAAATTTCAATCTCTTGGACACCTAACGCAGCACCTAAAATAGATGCGGTATAATCTGAACCTCCCCGACCTAATGTCGTAGTTTCTCCTTGCTCATCAGAAGCGATAAAACCCGTAATGAGTGCTATTTCCGTGTCATACCCCTTAAAAAACTCCTGAATTAGGCCACGCGTCTTTTCAAAATTCACTTCGGCCTTTCCAAATTGCGCATTGGTTTTAATCAAATTACGCGCATCCACATACACGACCGGAAGACCGCGTTGCGTTAAAATGGCCGCAATTAAAGCAGTAGAAAGGCGTTCGCCAAAACTGACTAATAAATCAGATGTCTTAGGAGAAATCTCTTTAATCAAGCCAATACCCTTCAATACATCCCGTAATTCATTCACCAAAGTGCGAATCTGGGCAATAACTTGCGACTGTCCGGTAACTGGAATAAAATGCTTGATGATTTCAAAATGCCGCTCCTCAATTTGTTCAATTAAGGTATTGTTGGTTTTTTGCTTCCCAGCCGCTGCAGCACCGGCCTCCAATAAGGCATTGGTCACGCCACTCATGGCTGAAAAAACAACGGCAAATTTAGATTTTAACTGATGATTGGCCTCGATAATCGCCAAAACAGATTCGATACTTTCAACGCTCCCACAACTGGTCCCACCGAATTTTAAGATTTTTTCCATTAGAAAAGAAAAATATTTGATCCTTAGCTCTACAAACAGCTAAGTAAAGTCTACAAATATACTAGTTTAGACGGTATTTCCCCCAAGTACGCGATGGCCTTTCCGTAATCTTTTCGAAACTTTTTGATAATTCCCTGATATGACCGAAATATTTCCATCAATCTCAAACATGGCTAAATCGACTAGATTCACGTCATCTATCCCATGCTCTCGAATGGAAGCAAATAATTGATCCTCGGTTAAGTCGGCCTTTTTCATCCCTGCAGCCTGAATTTTTCCTTGATATACCAATAAAATGGGCTCACCTTCAATGACATGTCCAACCTTTGGAAAATGCTTTTCCAGTTTTTTTAAGGTGTAATTTGCCAGAAAAAGAGCGAGTGCGGCAACTAAACCACCAGGCAAAGAGGAATCGCTTCCCACCATGGCATTCTGCACAGAATTTGAAATCAATAAAATGAATACCAAGTCCACGACAGACAGTTGCGCAAATTCCTTTTTCCCAAAAAGTCGAATAGCCGCCACGATGAACACGTAGACGGCTATTGATTTGAGGGCAATGATTCCAAAGCCTTCCATAAAACCTATTTTTTCTTTTCTGCAGCCATCACCATCGAGAGGTTATTCTTAGCTGCTAGATCATATACATCTGTTAAATCTTGTACGGAACGTGATTTATCAATCGAAATAATTAATGAATTCGCTTTCTTGGTTTTCAAAATCTCCTTCAATTGCGCATCCACCTGATCTAACACATATGGCTGATCACTTCCATCAATAAAAAAGTTATTATTGGCATCCACCGAAACTCGAATCGATTCCACCACTGGAGGAGTCACTTTCGTTGAGTCAGCCTTGGGCAATAACAGACGAATGGCATCTGGTGAAGCCAACGTCGATATCATCAGGAAAAACATTAAGAGGAAAAACAAAATATCAGCTAATGCGCCTGTTTCTACCTCCGATGCTTCTCTTTCGCGCTTTCTAAAATTCATAAGTCAATTATTTTTTATTCGCTGGCTTGTGCAACAAGTCAATAAAGTCCATCGCCACAATCTCCATCTTGTTAATCGAACGATCAATCATCGTCGTCAATAACGTATACATTACATAAGCAATGATACCCACAATCAAACCAGATGCTGACGTCACCATCTTCTCGTAGATACCCGAAGCAATCGTTGAGATTTCAATTTTATTTGACGTTGAAATGTTGTGGAACGTACGAATCATACCCGTTACCGTACCCAAAAATCCAAACATCGGAGCAATACGTGCAATCGAACTTAGGATACCTAAGTTCTTTTCCATATTGTAAATTTCCAACTTCGCTTTGTTCTCAATCGCACCTTCAATCTCACGAATCGGAGATCCCAAACGACCTAAACCACGCTCTAATAAATTAGCAATCGGAAATTTGGAATTTTTACAATAGGTAATGGCTCCTTGAATGTTACCGGCCAACAATAATTCGTTGATGTTGTGAAGGAAATTCTCGTCGATGCGCGATGTCTTACGGATATACAAATAACGCTCAATAAACAAAAACAGCGCTACAGTGAATAAGAACAAAATAGGATACATGACGTATCCCCCTTTTTCTAATAAACTTAGCACTGTAAATTCTTCGACTTGCAAAATTAAATTCAATGGAGAAGACATATAGCTTTGTTGAAATTTTTAATGTTAAATAATTAACTTAAAGATGGTCAATATTATTGTACTTTTCAAAAAATATTCCCGTTTTTTATCGCCTCATCCCGTTGGCTAAACCAAAAGCCCTCCTTCAGGCTATTTGTTGACATCCACATTTCTTCCATTCCAAAATGAGTCAACACCCGGTCTACCAATAAATTAGCATACGGAAAAATCCCCGCACGGAACTCGCGCATACCCGGATAACGTACCCGCTCATCTGGAACTAAACATTCTATTTCTCGCTTAACCTCATAAAAACAAGGTATATCTAAGGCTCTGGCTTGTTTTTGAGCAGCACCACCTTTCAATGCAAATTCAATATCCCACATGGTTTCGAATGCACCTGCTGCACCCACCAATACCTGAGGAACCTGCACCGCACAAGCAGCAAAAAGTGGCTTTAAATGTTCATCTATGTACGCGATACACGCATCTCTAATCGATAAGTCAAAATAATCCTCTTGATTAAACAAGGATCTTAACTTTAATCCACCCAACTCTAAACTTGTCTTGAAATGAACCTCAGCTCCTTGAAAAAAAATAAACTCGACACTTCCTCCTCCGATATCCATCAATAAAGTGGGACGCGCCCAAGGTTGGGGCAATGATTGAAAAACCCCTTCGAAAATCAAATCCGCCTCACGCAATCCGGAAATCAATTCAACCTGAATTCCCAACGAGCGTTGCCATGCCAACATAATTTCCGGTCCATTACTAGCATTTCGCAAAATACTCGTCGCTAAAGCCGTTATTTCATGTGCTGCACAACCATGCGATGCCGCTATTGCAACAAATTCAGCTAAAACAAGTTGGGCACGATCCACGGCTTCCGACTGAATGACACCAGCTTCCATGGCCCCTTTGCCCAATTGAACCGGACGCTGCAAATTAGCGAGTACCTGTAAGGGAGCATTCGCGTGCGTGCAAGAACCCACCAACAACTGAAAGGTGTTAGTTCCTAAATCAATCACTGCACGCGTGTAAGCCATCTATTTATTTTTTTGAACAAATTTAGGCCTATTGCGGGTTAATTCTTGAGAAATAAATAATAAATTGGAAGTAATTTCGCTTCAAACCACTTGCCAGTCCTTTATGCTTGATCCAGAATACGACGATAACAGAGAAGACATTCAATCTTCGCTAAAAAGGTTTGAAAAAATGCTCGCGCAAGAGGAGAATTCATTCTTTGATCTGGATACACTGGAGCAAATTGCAGATCATTATTTCATCCAATCGCGTTTCGAAGAAGGACTCAAAGCATGTGATCTTGGACTTTTGCATTTCCCTTACACGTTAGAACTAATTGTCCTCAAAGCTCAAATCTTAGGGGAACTCGAGCGCACGGAGGAAGCCATGGAGATCATCGAAAATTCCATTCTATTATTCCCGAACGACACCGATCTTAAATTAGTTAAAGGCTCTTTGTTAAGTCAATTGAAACAACATGAAGCAGCCATTGAACAATTTCTAAACGTCATAGATGCGACAGAGGAAAAAGACGAAGTGTACTTTCGCATTGGCTTATGTTACCTGAATTGGCCTAAACCGCGTGAAGCGGTAGACATGTTTAAAAAGGCATTGGAATTCAATCCAGAGAACGAAAGTGCGCTGGTGGAACTTGCAAATGCACTGGATGAAATTGGCAAAATCGAAGAAAGTATTCCCTTTTATAAGCAATTCATCGACATTGATCCATTCTCATTTACGGCCTGGTACAATTTAGGAATTGCCTATTCGAAGCTTAAACAATACGAAAAAGCGATCGATGCCTATGAATATTCATTGGCCATTGAACCTACCTTCGGGTCTTCGCTTTTCAACTTGGGTAATACCTTCATGAATCTGCAAGAATATGCCAAAGCCGAAGAGGCCTACCGCCTATGCTTACAACACGATGACCCAAATCCAGAACTATATTGCTGCCTTGGGGCCAGCTTAGAACGTCAGCGTCAATTCGATGAAGCGTTGACATTTTACAAAGAATCTGTCAAAATTGACCCACTATGGGATGAAGGATATTATGGGCTAGCTGTT
>JAIXRT010000235.1 GCA_027485075.1 Cytophagaceae bacterium | reverse complement strand
GTTTCAGTCAATGAACCAATTTGGTTTACTTTAACTAAAACAGCGTTTGCTACTCCTTTTTCAATACCTTCTTGTAAACGCTTCACGTTTGTAACGAATAAATCGTCACCAACTAATTGACACTTAGAACCGATCAATTTAGTTTGCTCAGCCCAGCCAGCCCAATCGTCTTCAGCCATACCATCTTCAATCGAAATGATTGGGTATTTGTCAGCCCAAGTCTTCCAGTAAGCAGCCATTTCCATGTTGTTCAATTGCTTGCCATCTGACTTTTTGAAGGTATAAAGACCAGTTTTCTCATCATAGAATTCAGATGCAGCTGCATCCATTGCGATGAAAATTTCTTCGCCTGGTTTGTAACCTGCTTTTTCGATTGATTGCAATACGATTTCGATCGCTTCTTCGTTCGACTTGATGTTAGGGGCAAATCCACCTTCATCACCTACGTTTGTTGAATATCCTTTTGATTTCAACACACCTTTCAATGCGTGGAAAACTTCAGTACCCATACGCAACGCGTGTGAGAAAGATTCAGCTTTCGCTGGCATGACCATGAATTCTTGGAAATCGATTGAGTTGTCCGCATGCGAACCACCGTTCAAGATGTTCATCATCGGAACGGGTAATGTGTTTGCGTTAACACCACCGATGTAACGATATAATGGCAAACCTGCTTCTTGAGCTGCTGCCTTAGCAACGGCCATAGAAACACCTAAGATTGCGTTTGCGCCTAATTTTCCTTTGTTTGAAGTACCATCTAATTCAATCATTAAACGGTCGATCATGTTCTGCTCAGAAACCTCTAAGCCCCATAATTCTTCTGCAATAGCTCTGTTAACATTCTCAACAGCTTTTAAAACCCCTTTACCTACGTAAACTGATTTATCTTCATCACGAAGTTCAACAGCCTCGTGGATACCTGTAGAAGCTCCTGATGGAACCGCTGCTCGACCGAAAGCGCCATCTTCGGTTTTAATATCTACTTCGATTGTTGGATTTCCGCGTGAATCTAAAATTTGTCTTGCGTGTACGTACTGTATTGCACTCATCTTTTTATTGTTAGTGTGAATAAATGATTACGTTGTAATTGCTTAAATTGCCTTGCAAAATAACGTAAAATTTGGATAATTTCCGTCGGTTTTGTGTTTATTCATGATTCTATAACCTTGTATCTAATCAAAATGAAAAATTATACTTGTCTAATCCTGTTTTCAATATGCACATGGTTTTCAGTTAACGCACAAGTCGTTGACGTTGAATCCTTTTCCGCTAAAATCGCTGAATTACCTAAGGCCACGTTATTAGATGTACGTACGTCTGGCGAGTTTGGGGGAGGTCATTTACCCAAAGCGCAAAATATTGATTTTAGGTCTGCTTCTTTTGCACAGGAAATAGATAAACTAGATAAGAGTCAGCCTGTACTTATTTATTGTCTTTCGGGGGGACGTTCTGCTCAAGCTGCTGAAGTGATGCGTGCCAAAGGTTTTCAAGTCACCGAATTAAAAGGAGGATATTTAAAATGGACTACAAAGATGAAGCCATTGGAAGGTGTCCCAGATGTCAAGCATGATGCAGCTTGGAGTTTGGTTGATTTTGAAAAATTGACAAAAGCGGATGATGCGGTTGTTGTTGATTTTTATGCCAAATGGTGCGCCCCTTGTTTAAAAATGATGCCTATGGTGGATAAATTAGCTGCAGAGTTTGCTGGTAAAGTAACGGTGTTAAAGGTAGAAGCTGATGGCAACCAAGCGATATTACAAGCCTATGGCATAGACGAAATCCCGAGTTTTATCGTATTTCACCAAGGTAAAATACTTCAAAAAACATCGGGATTTCGTGAAGAGCCGAAACTCAAAGAATTATTTACTCAAGCTATTGGGACCATTCAGTAGGTTGGCGATCCCATCTGTGAAGTTTTAATTTATCTAATAAATCTTTTGATAAACCTTTACCGTCTGAACAAGCAATGTTATTTGCTGCATGATTAATTTTACGCATCCCTGGAATGATAGTTCCTACATCGGGGTTTGATAAGATAAATCGTAGTGCCATTTCGGGCATATCCATACCCTCTGGAATAAGTGGCTTCAGTGCATTCGCGTGGTCAACACTGGAAATTAGATTTTCAGGAACAAAATAAGTTGATCTCCAATCGTCTGCTGGGAATGTTGTGTCATAACTCATGGTTCCCGTCAAAGTACCCTCATCAAACGGAACGCGAGCAATAATAGCGACATCCAATTCCTTGCATAATGGGAAAAGTAAATCTTCGGGGTTTTGATCGAAGATATTATAGATCACTTGAACAGCTGATATTTGACCTGTCTTTAAGGTTTGAAGACAATTATTTGGTTCCCAACGATTAACGGAGATTCCCCAATGAGCAACTTTCCCTTCTTTTGTTAGTTTTTCAACTGCTCGTTGCCACTCATCTTGGTTAGCCCATGCATCTTCCCAAACGTGAAATTGTTGCAGGTCAATTTGCTCTACACCTAAATTTTTCAAGCTTTTCTCCGTGTATTCGACGATATGATTCGCAGGGAAACAATCTTGTATTAAGAAATGAGATTTCGATGGCCATGTAAAATTCTTAGGGGGAATTTTGGTAGCAGCAAATATTTTCGTGTCTATATGTCGCTTGATTAGTCCACCCAATATTTGCTCACTTTTCCCTTCTGCATATCCCCATGCGGTATCGAAAAAATTACAGCCAAGTGAAACGGCATGGTCTAATGATTTATTTACTTCCTGAATATCAGAGCCTGTCCAGCCCGCAAGTCCCCACATCCCATACCCCATCTCACTTACATCCCAATTCGTTCTTCCAAATCTCCTTGTTTTCATCTTTTTGTATTAATCTTTAATTGTTACTCAAGTTAGTTTTTTTAATTAGTTAATAATAAATCCGTTTAATACGTTTTTGTTTAGTTTTTGCCAAAGTATAACCACCTTTTAATTAAAATTATGTATTAAAAATATGTTTATACATTTTTTGAATATTTTCACTAGTACCGATTAATAAACGTTTTTACAGAATAAAAACAGCAATAACGCAAATAACGTAAATCTTATAATTTAAACTGAATGATAAGTCGAAATTTGACTTAATCAATGTTAATCAACGTATGCAGTTTAATGCCACTTTAGATCCAAGTTCGATCTCCTTAGGAGCCATCAATGTACTTTCGTCTGAAATACTTTTCATACGCGGTGAAGGTAATTACTCAAACTTTTTCTTAAAAGATGGACGTAAAATCCTATCATGCCGAACATTAAAGTATTTTGCAACCTTGTTAAGTGAGGATGGGTTCATTCGTCCCTCTAAATCTGCTTTGATTAATCCTTCTGCTATCGTTCACATCGATTTTAAGTCACAGAAAACGATTCGTTTGGTTAATGATGAGGTGATTTCAATTTCTCGTAGACAAGTTCGACCGCTAAAAGAGTATTTTCAAACGCTCGCTTAATTTATAAACTGATTCCAATATTTGGGGCTGTACTTTTCCCATGCATGGCACCCAAATGGTAATTTCCCTCCCAATAGTTTAATTCCAATTTCTGGGTTCTTTTCAACCGAGAATTCGAGTGCTATCCGCCAATTTGGTAATTTCAGTAACCATCGGAAAGGATAAGATCGTTTTTGTGCAAAGGAAAACATCGCATCTTCATTCGCTTTCCATTCCTTGAAAAAGTAACTGTAGTATCTAATATAACGAAGTAGTGATTTTACATTACGTAATGAAAGGCCGCCATTCATAAGTATTGGCGCGCTAAGTATTGAATTTTTACCTGCTACATGTTCCTTTTTTAACTTGGGGGCTCCTATATAATCGTAACCTTTATTGCACCACGCTGACAATTGATCATCAAATACATAAGCATCCAGTTGGTAAATTAGTATGTATTCAAATTCAATAAATGCATGGTAAAATGCCTCACTAACGAGTAAATGATTATATGTTTTAGGACTGATAAAAAACCTATCAGGAAATCTTACAACTTTATAAGTCTGTAAATATTCATCCATGAATGCTGTATTCAAGCCCTCTGGCGCTACAAGTATAATTGGGTGCTTCCCTAAAACCTTTTGGCACTGACGCAACGAAATCTGCTCACTCGTAGAAAGCTTTGTTTGATAAACTGGAATAACAACGGCTACTTGTTGCATATCATTCAAATAGGTCTCCTAGTATGGGTCTCCACCACTTTCCTCCTTCAAGATTTTTATAAGCACCAGCAATAGCAAATTTATAGATTGGCACAATTCTTAATAAACGATTTGTAGGTAATTGTGCGCGCATCGCATAAAATTCAAATCGATGTTGAAGTTTATGGATAACGTCAATGGGCACATTAGGCATTGCATGAATGTATTGATAGAGTGCTTTCGCATCTGTATGTTTTTTTTGAATACGCATTAACTTATCGTTTCTAGTTCTTGTGAAACGATCCAACAAGGATACTCGTTGATTTTTTGCTTTTAGGCCAACTTGTTGGCTTTCGTGTTCACGGTATTGGATTAGAGGTTCTGTTATAAATCCAATTTGATTGTTAATAGCCAGCATAAGCGCCATCCAACCGTCATGAATTAATTCAGGAATAATCTCAGGAACCGGCAATAATTTAGGCAAACAACGTTTACGGATAGCCATGGTAGCACCTGTAACTACATAACCTTTTAAAAGTATTTCGAATGCGCCACCCGATAACCATTTGGCTTGTGCTAGCTGGTTAAATTCTATTTGATTAAATGAGGTATTCCCCGTCTTTAGGCCACGCTGGTCAATAATTTGTGCATTTGAAAATACAGCATCTTGATTGCTATGTGCATGGAAATACGCAGTCATTAATTCCACCTTATTTGACATCCATACGTCATCTTGATCACATAAAAATATAATCTCCCCCGAGCATTTTTGAAGACATTGTTCAAAATTTTTACTACTTCCAAGGTTACTTGAATTCTGGTGGATAATAACGGGGAAAGAAACTGACTGTTTAAATTTTTCTAGAATTTCGATTGTTGCATCGCGCGATCCATCATCACATACAACTAATTCATGTATAGGTTTTGTTTGTTGCTTGATTGAATCAAGTTGCTTGGGTAAAAATTCCTCCCCGTTATACGTACATAAAGCGACTGAAATTGACTCCATATCAATAATTTACATGGGAACGTAAACGAGTTTTTTGGTTTCAAAAAATGGTTCTTCAAAGTAAGAAGGCAAGTCAATAACTTTTGTTTTCCTCTCTAATTCTTCAATTTCTTCTTTTAAATCGCCCCCCTTTAACAAGATTAAACCGTTTCTATGTGTATGAAAATGGTTCGGACTAATTTTTTTACGGACCCAATAATAGAATGGGCTTAAGCGTGTGACTGCCCTACTAACGATAAATTCAAAATCTTGATCTACATCCTCTGCTCGGATGTGTTCGGCACGAACATTCGTCAAGCCAAGTCCTTCTACCACACCATGCACCACTTTTATCTTTTTCCCAATACTATCGACCATTAAAAAGGAACATTCAGGAAATAGAATGGCTAATGGGATTCCTGGAAATCCACCACCGGTGCCAACATCTAAAATTTCAGTTCCAGGTCTAAATTGGATGAATTTGGCGATTGCCAAGGAATGAAGGACATGGTGCAACATTAAGTTGTCGATATCCTTACGTGATATAACATTGATCTTTTCATTCCACTCGACATATAAAGGGAACAATTGTTCAAATTGCTGCAGCTGCGTGTCCGAGGTCTCAGGAAAATACTTTTTAATTAATTCCGCTTTCATAATCGAATTTCAGCTTTAAAGATACATAAATATCATCCCTATTTTTGCCTTCTTCTGGCCTTTTTTGATTCTGATAAGAGCTTTTTTGCCTCAGTATGTTGGGCCGATTTTTTATCGGCTTTATCTAATACCTCTTTGCAATAGTTGACGGCTAAATCAAAATTTGCTTCCTGAAAAGCAATACGTGCGAGACCCAATACAGATGCCCAGTAATATCCGGATTCCATTCCATCCGTTTGCTTGCTGAATTCTAAGCATTGCAAAAAGCGCTTTTTTGCTTCGATTGAATTTTTGAATACATATAGATTGTAGTATCCTAAAATATAACTGGCGTAACGACCGGATACCCCTTCATAGCCTACTTGATGGTTTTCAATTCGGTCCAGAATGGATTTGGCTTGCTCTTCTGCTTCGTCTAGTTTTCCCACCATGAATGCTGCTCGTGCATGGTAGCGATGAAAAAACGGATTTTCAGGAAAATTTTCATGGGTATATTTGGCCATATCATATGACTTATCAGTCATATTTTCCATGGCATAAATTTGTAATAAGAAGTAGCGTGCTTCCGTTCGTGTATAAAATGCCTGGTAGCTAACTTGCTCTAATTGCCTTATGCCTTGTAACTTATTAGCCTTTGGGAACAACCAAAGAACGGGTCTCAATAATGGAAAATTTTGCTTAATGAAATGGTAATAGTAATTATACAATCCATCGCCAAACATTAGCTCAGGGCTGAAATCAGCAAAATTACGTGAATACTCTAAGTATTTAAGTGCATTTTTAGCTGCTAACGTAGCTCGAGTCCAATTCTTCCTTTCTGCATGCAGGCGGCCTTTGAATCCATAAGCCGCTGCCATAAAGAAAGCAGCTTCAGGATTTTCAGTTTCATCCCAAATGACTTCGGCTTTTTCAATGCTGCGATCCATATACTCGATCAATCGATCATCGTATACTTCACTCTTGGTGTTAGGGACAATTTTCCACCACTGCATTAAGCCAAGTAGGAAATCGGGTAGGGGGTGTTTGGGATATTTGACTTTAAGGTAATTGAATTCACGTTCCGCCTCTGGGAAGTGAAAATTGTACATTTGATTGATGGCCGTGGTCGCTTCAATTTGTACTTCGGCTGTGAGTAGGAGCATTCCTTTAGAACGTTCTTTTTCAGCCTCTTCCGTTAATTTCCACCATTGGCCTTGCGCGTTGAAGACCAATGGTAGAAAAAATATTAGCAGGAAAAAATACCTAAGATGATATTTCAATTTCATCTCCATTTTGGTTTAAGAACTTAAATTCTGTAATGCCAAATGAGGAGTCTTCCATGATGGAAATCCATGTTTTGTATTTCACAAACCAATTCATGCGAATCGATGGGAATCCTTTGGTAAAGTAAGCTGATAAGAATGGGTGAACTAACAAGGTTAATTTCTTCTCATTTTGCTTCGTTACAAGATGCTCGACATGTTGGGCAATAATCTCAGAAACAGCAATACTTGCTGTGATACTCCCTGTACCGGCACAACTAGGACAAGTCTCGTGCGTGGATACATTCATTTCAGGGCGAACTCGCTGACGTGTTATTTGCATTAACCCAAATTTAGTCAATGGCAAAATCGTGTATTTTGATCGGTCGCCACGCATTTCGTCGCGCATGATATCTTGGATCATCTTGCGATTATCCGCTTTTTTCATGTCGATAAAGTCGATGACAATGATACCGCCCATATCACGTAAACGTAATTGTCGAGCAATTTCTTTGGCTGCTTCCCTATTTACGCTTAGTGCAGTAGCTTCTTGGTCCTCTTCCGAATTGGATTTATTACCCGAGTTTACATCAATAACATGTAAAGCTTCCGTATGTTCAACGATCAAATAGCCACCACCTGGTAAAGATACCGAGCGACCAAAGAGCATTTTTAATTGCTTTTCGATGCCTACTTGTTCAAACAATTTCGTTTTGCCAGTATGAAGTTTGACGATTTTCTCTTTTTCTGGCGCAACATTGTGTACGTATTCTTTGGCCTCATTATATAAATCAGTACTGTCAACGATGACATTGTCGAAATCATTATTCAATAGATCACGTAGCATGGAGGTTGCTCGACTCATTTCGCCGATAATCCTATCTGCCGGTTTTGCATCTACCAGTTTTTTGATTCCGTCTTCCCATTTCGCGATAGACTCTTTTAAGTCTCGCTCCATTTCATCTACGGCTTTACCTTCTGCTACGGTGCGTACAATTACGCCATAGTTTTTAGGCTTAATTGAGCTCATGAGCTTTTGTAAGCGATTGCGTTCCGCTTTTGACGTGATTTTTTTCGAAATGTTTACTCCATTCGAGAAGGGAACAAGAACGAGAAATCTTCCTGCGATGGAAATATCACAAGATAACCGAGGCCCTTTGGTGGAGATCGGTTCTTTAACCACTTGAACGAGGGCTAATTGGCCACGAGTTAATACTTTATCTACTTTGCCTAATTTGTCAATTTCCTCTTCTAACTTATAATTCTCTATACGGACGTTTTTACCTTTTTTGGTTAAAACATCACGGGTGAATTTTTGAAGAGTACCTAAATTTGGCCCAAGGTCATGATAATGCAAGAATGCATCTTTTTCATAACCGATATCAATAAATGCGGCATTTAATCCCGAAACCAATTTCTTAATCGTACCCAAATAAATGTCTCCTACGGAGAATTGAGGTTCCGACTGTTCAATGTGGTATTCAACAATCCTTTTGTCGTGCAAAAGGGCAATTCTATCACCCTTGGGTGTAGAATTTATGATTAGTTCATTACTCACAATGTTTGACGAGAAGAATGTTCATTTAGGTGTAAAACCCAAATATATAATATACAGGTAAGTAAACGCCAAAAACAGGCTATTTATTGTTAAATAAAATGCCTGTTTCTGCGTATGTATGACAATCTCACGAAATGAAATTGCTAACTGTTACTATTTCTTCTTGTGACGATTCTTACGAAGACGTTTTTTACGCTTGTGTGTTGAAATCTTATGACGTTTTCTTTTCTTTCCGCAAGGCATAGCTTTTAGCGTTTAAGTTTTTAATAATTTACCAAGCTGACTTTCAGCTTTTCTATTTTTTGAGAAGTTCAAAATTTATGAACTCAACAATGTTTAATGCTGCATTTCTGCAAGCAATTCTTTCGCGGCTTTGACTTCTTCCGCATCTTTACTTTCCGTAAGTACACGTTTTAAGACCTTTTTTGCCTCGACTTCTTTATCTAACTGGGCTAAACAAAAACCGAGATTTAAAGCGGCTTTGAAGTTATTAGGTTCCAGCTTCAATATTTGTGTGAATCGTTCTTGGCCTTTGCCAAACTGATTCGATTTAATGGCTAATATCCCCAAATTGAAAATTGCTGGCACAAAGGTCGGCTCTTGTTCAATTACTTCCCTCAGAAGGGTAATGCCCTTCATCGGTGTAGGTGTATCTACATAAGTCATCGCCATATTCGTCTTAACCAATAGGTTATTCGGATCTAACGCTAACGCTTTTTCAAAATAGGTACGGGCATTTGCCCCCATCAACTTCCCTTTGGAAGCATTGATGGCAAAAGTTTGTGCTTCGAAATACAATTGTCCAGCACGCAATACGTGTGACAAGCCCGGATGTTGATCCGCAAATTGCGCTGCAAAATAGGCAGCACTGTCATATTTGTCCACTTGAATAAAAGCTGTTGCCAACTTCTCTAAAGCGCCTACTTGAAGGGCTTCTGTTTTCGCAGCATTCAAATTAGCTTTTAACTGAGCTATTTGTTTTTGCTGGCTTGGGGTCAATGGAGCAGCGTGAGCTTCTTCCTCGACTTTAGCTTCTGGAGCATTTCCCGCGTCGCGATTCGCCTCGCCGGAAGCGATTTGCCCCGTTTTGTTACTCACATTTCCTTTAGGTAATTGAAATATGAGGGCACTAATTCCCAGGCCTAAACATAAAATGAGCGCAAGCGTTTTATTCATTTTATTGACCTAACTTAATAAATTAAGCTTTTGCAGGGTCAGTGCTTGATTTAACTTGTTCAATGAACACCTTGGCCGGCTTAAAGCTAGGCACATAATGTTCGTCAATGGTAATCGACGTGTTCTTAGAAATATTTCGAGCAATTTTTTTAGCTCTCTTCTTATTTATAAAACTTCCAAATCCACGAACATAAATATTTTCCTGATTTGCTAAATTGTCTTTTACGACTTGAAAGAAGTTCTCTAACGTTTCAGATACATCTTTTTTATCAATCCCTGTTTTGCTGGAAATTTCAGCAATTACATCTGCCTTAGTCACGGTAATGAATTCGTTAAGTTATTCGTTGATTCTATTTTGCTTTCCCTCTTGTTCCAAAAGGGACACAAAAGTAAGGTTTTTCTTTAATAGAGGCAAATGAAAAGCTGGAATTAAAATTAAAATTTTGATACTTGCCCGTATATTTGAGTTAGAAGATGACTAAAGACAATTTACACCCCTTTTCTGAAGCAATTTTATCGTGGTATACATCAAATGCCAGAGATTTGCCTTGGCGGCAAACGCAAGATCCATATGTGATTTGGTTATCGGAGATCATACTCCAGCAGACGCGCGTAGCACAAGGGCTGCCATATTTCCATAAATTACTTCATGCCTTTCCAACCATTAACCACCTTGCCGAAGCTGACGAGGCTCTTCTTTTTCGAAATTGGCAAGGACTCGGATATTATAGTCGCGCTAGAAACCTACACAAGACGGCTAAATTAGTAGCTCATCAATATCATGGGTTATTTCCTCAAACATATCACGAATTGGTAAAGTTGCCTGGCATAGGTCCATATACCGCAGCTGCCATTGCCTCTTTTGCATTTGGAGAGGCTGTCCCAGTTGTTGATGGGAACGTTTTTCGTATTCTTGCGCGGTATTTTGGGATAGAAACGGACATAATGCATTCTTCCGCTCGGAAGGAGTTTACTGAGATTGCTCAGCAGTTAATTCCTACAGCGTATGCAGCCACGTTTAATCAGGCGATTATGGAGTTTGGCTCATTACAGTGTAGCCCCGTTCCTAATTGCGGAGATTGTCCACTTCGATTGTCTTGTATTGCTTTTGAGACCCAAAAGACCCAATCTTTACCAAATAAATCGAAGAGTAAGGCACCACGAAATCGCTATTTCAACTATTTTATTGTAGTTCAGCGAAACAAGTTTCTAGTCCGAATGCGTTCAGAGAAAGATATCTGGCAAGGTTTATGGGAGTTCGTTCAACATGAAACTGATTATGCAGCTGATCTTCCAGATGCCCTAGGGCCATTTGAAAATTTGCTTTCTTTCTCCAGGAAGGAGTTACAAGCGCCAGCCAAGCATTTGTTGAGCCACCAACGAATTTTTTCGCGTGCGTGGCTTATTCAAGTACCTGATATTGTCGACATTCCAGTTCCTGAAAATTTTCAATGGATGGACGCACAGGACTTCGAAAATTGTGGAAAACCCGTTTTAATTTTAAATCTGATTACTGATAATTTGGTTTTACATGAATGGCTTCATGTCTAGAAATACTACATTTGAGCCATCAATGTCACATAAACCTAACCTTTAAATAGTATAACCATGGCAGGAGTAAACAAAGTGATTATTTTGGGCAATTTAGGTGCGGATCCGGAAGTCCGCGCATTACCCAGTGGAATGAAAGTTGCGAATATCAACATTGCAACATCAGAATCCTATACAGGAAAAGATGGTCAGCGTGTCGAACAGACAGAATGGCATCGGGTTGAATTGTGGGACAATTTAGCCAATATCGCTGAGCAGTATCTGAAAAAAGGGAATCAAGTCTACATTGAAGGAAAAATTCGTTCTGAAGAATGGCAAGACAAATCCGGTGCTACCGTACGAGGTTACCGTATTCGTGCTACTTCGTTGAATTTAATTGGAAGCAGGAATGACCGTCCAGCTGGAGACACACCAGAATCCCGACCACGACCAGAACCTGTTACTATTGGAAATCCAGCGCCAGGTAACGGAGCGGCCTTCCCGCCCATGATGGAAGAAGGAGACGATTTGCCATTTTAATTTTTATGTAAGAAAAAGGGAATAATAGGTCACTCTATTCCCTTTTTCTTAAATTTGCATCAAATGTGCATTTTATAACATGGACGCCGACCCCTATACGATTCAATTAGTAACCATTCTTGAGCCTCAGCTCAATTACACTTCAGTATTCGTTATTGGCCTTATTTTACTAGCCTTACTCGGCCTATCTGCTTTATTAGCTGGCTCCGAAGTAGCCTTTTTTTCCTTAAATGCAGACCAACGAATTGCGTTGCGAGAAAGCGATAAATCTACAGAGAAGGCTGTCAGCATCTTACTTGATAAACCTCAACAATTACTAGCCACGCTATTGATTGCTATCAATTTTGTGAATATTATTTTCATTACATTAGCCAATTACCTAACGGAATTGATATTAGGTCCACAATCTGTGGGAACTTTAGTCGTAACATTGTTTTTATTAGTTGGCGTCACATTTATTATTACCTTTTTTGGGGAATTAATTCCCAAAGTATGGGCACAACAAAACAATCTAAAGTTTGCCCTTTTTACGTCCCCGTTCATTGAGTTCTTTACGCTGATCTTTTTGCCTTTGGCTAAGACTTTATTGGCGATTTCTAATTTGATCGAAAAACGAATTGAAAAAAAGTCATATACGCTTACTGCACATGAATTAAATCATGCTTTAGAGATAACCACAGACGAAAATACAACAGAACAAGAAAAAGACATTTTACGGGGTATTTTGAATTTCGGAAATACATCTGTTAAATCTGTGATGCGAGCGCGTCGTGATATTATTGCCTTCGATACGGAAATGGATTTTCATGAGTTGATGGATAAAATCAATAAAAATGGGTATTCCCGTGTCCCCGTATTTAAAGATACCATTGATAAAATTGAAGGTATTTTATATATCAAAGATCTATTGAAGCATGTCGACAAAGACGAATCCTTTGATTGGATATCACTACTACATCAACCGTTTTTTGTTCCTGAAAATAAAAAAATCGATGATTTGTTGTACGATT
>JAIXRT010000123.1 GCA_027485075.1 Cytophagaceae bacterium | reverse complement strand
TTCCGGTTAAGTCGGGTGGCACGTACTATTGGATGGTTAAAACCTCTGATGCGACTTCGACGAGTTATTCGGCAGTGTATGGTTTCCGGGTTAATTAAGCATACTTTCGAGAAGTTCGATTGATTTTCTAGCAGGTAGTTCCTTCGATTCTACCTGAAGATCTAGCAATTGTGTTAGTTGGCCTTCATTCTCAAATCGAGGCCAATTCGGCAAATTAGCCCCATTGGGGTTAGCAGATTTTGTAAAATTGGTAAAATAGGAAAGCATTTGATTACTTAATTTTCGGTCGGCTTCTTCCCATGGTCGGTTGACTTTAGCTAAGTTTCCATACGCGTATGGGACCTCGCCCGTGTGAAATGCACCAAACGTAGTGGAGGCATCGTAACCTGGTACTGCTCGGTTGAAGTTATACATATATACGGGAGCTTTTCCTGATTTGTTTTGCAGTTTAGCCCATGAATGAACTTGTACGCCAAAACTTTCATCGCGATTTAAATCACCCTGTTTTGAGCTGGGGTAAGCAGTTTCGACTAGGGTAGCTTTCTCTTTATAGCGTGAAGTAAGTTGGTTTTTGTACACCTCATCTGCTAGCGGTTTTCCCATTAATTTATCTTCTTGATTCCATCCCATGAGGAGGGCTACGTCATTTTGTTTTCCTTGTAGGTAGGTGTCGCGGATAGAAATTGGCATAACATATCCATCTGTATAAGGTGCACTGAGTCCGCCTGCTGCTTTTTGTATCGTTTCAGCTGGAAGTTTGCGTAGTTCAGCTATTGAATTTACATGCATGTCAGCTGCGAATTTAGTGCCCATTTCTTCGGCTTGTTGGCGCGTAATCGACGGTCGAATTGGACTTGGCAAGATACTTCCACCACTTTCCGCAATGGCACCTTTAAAGAGGCCTTTGGCCAAAGGGGATGCACAAAGGAAGTTGACAGCAAAGGCGCCAGCTGATTGACCTGCAATGGTAACTCGTTTAGGATCACCTCCGAAGGCTGAGATATTTGCTTGGATCCATTGGAGCCCGGCGATCATGTCGAGCAGGGCGTAATTTCCGGAGGACTTATAAGGTGCTTCAGCGCTTAATTCAGGATGAGCTAGGAAACCAAACACGCCCACACGGTAATTGATACTGACGAAAATGACGTCTTTTTGTGCCGTGGCTTCGCCGTCATAGATCGGACATGCAGTACCACCGGATCTAAATCCACCTCCATAAAAATAGACGAGTACGGCTTTTTTTTGTTTGGTATTTTGGGGAGCCCACACATTTAGGTAGAGACAATCTTCGCTGATGGGTGCTTCGGGGATTAGAAATTCGGAAGACCAATACATGAAGGGAGCTGGTTTATTTTGAAATGGGCTTGCGCTAAATGATTTGGTGTCACGAATGCCGGCCCAGGATTCAGGTGCTTGGGGTGCTTTCCAGCGTAAGTCGCCGATGGGGGCTTTGGCAAAAGGGATACCTAGAAATTTATTGATTTTTGTTTCGGGATTGGAGAGGCCGGAAATGCGTCCAGATTTGGTTTGAATGATGGGACTTTGGGCGATGCTTGTATATGTTAATGCAAGGACGAGGCAGGTAAAAATATATTTCATAGGAGCGAGGTTTCTACTGTAAGTATACGAGAAATTCTAAGTAAGGCCAACCGGTTTTAGGGGGATTCTCGGAATATTTTCCGTACTTGTTGGCCTAAACCCCAACACCATGGCTAAAGGCATGAATTCCAAGAAGGCGGAGAAGAAGGAACCCGCGAAGACTCCGAAGGAGAAAAAAGAAGAAAAAAGAGAGAAAAAGAAAGCAGGCTATCAATAGATGGTCTGCTTTTTTGATTAGGCACCCATTTTTCCAATGGCGCAACTTACATACGATTTAGCTTCTTTAAACAGCGTATTATTTCCTTTTTCGGGATAGCCCATGCCATCTAATTTTTTAGTAATGGCTTTGCGGTTTAAGTGATCCCCTTCAATCGTAATTTTTTCATCTTCTAACACAATAGCTACTTGCGAGACTCCATTCAATTCGAGAATACCTTTTTTGATGCTTGTCATACATCCACCACATTTAATGTTTTCAACGAATAATTCGAGCTTTTTCATATTGCTTGTTTTTTCTGCAAGGTAGTGGGAGGGAATGTTATGAATCGTGATTAGAATCACATTCGCGAGGAATGCCAACTGATTATTGCCATAAAATATATGTTTGCGAACGCGAATAACATATTTTTTTTGGAGCTCACATTTGAGTTTTCGTATATTTAGTTTGAATAATTCTAATCTGACCTATGCGTACTATATATAGCTGTTTACTAGTTCTTTTGACTACCAGTTTGTTTGGACAAAACACCATTCCGAAAGTTTTGGATTTGAGTGCCAAAAAGATACTTACCAAAAATGGATATGAAATTTATCGACTGCCAGTACCATTTAAGGAATTTGGCTTCTCTAAAAATGCGCTACCTGTTCCATTTGATCGTGGATTAATTGCGTTAGATATAAATCAAGACGGGCTTCAAGATTTGATTGCGAATTATGGGCCTATTTCCAATGGCGAAGAGATTGGTATGGGGCACATGTCATTACCCTTGTATTATATCAATCAGGGAAATTTTAAGTTTAAGAGTTACGTCAACCCCAATTTTAAAGATTATTCCATTTTTCACGCCCTTCAAAACTATATTTTGGAAGATGTAAATGGCGATAAAAAGCAGGATATATTGATGGGAGGGGAGCATTATCATTTAGAAAATATAATCCCTGGGATGGAGCAAAAGTCCATTCAATGGCTGGCCACGAATGCAAATCATGTGGAATCCCGTGATTACAGTAAATATCAGTTCAAGCTAAATCGATATTATTCCTTTGACGAAAATGGCTTGATGAAAGATCAAGTTGGGAAAATTGATATCTCCTCCGTGAACACAGATTGTGAGGGCCAGTTTAACTCCATTCAATCGATTGGGTCTGGGGATTTTGACAATGATGGCGATATAGATTATATGACCATGGCTTCGACCCATTGCCAAGGCACCGTGTTGAATTATCTTCAAAATGATGGTAAGGGTAATTTTAAGTTGACCCGCCAGCCATCCCTCTATTTTTTAAATGAAGGACGGATGATCAGTTTTGATGTTAATCGTGATGGTAATTTAGATATTATTGCCATAGGTAATCGAACAGAAACAGGTAAAACGAGTGATGTCGTATTTTACCCAAATAAAGGAAAGGGTGTTTTTGATTTTTCTAATCCGATTATCATTGAGAATATCACTTCGGCCAACAATTTAAGTCAATGTTTGAGGTCGTTTAAAATCACCGACTTAAATAATGATGGGAATCAGGAAATTATCATCTACAGTACGAATATGTACTCGACCATTGGGAATGATATCATTAATGACCCCGTAAAGCGTGCCACCTACGAGCCTTTTAATCGGATTTATGTATATACGCAGAAGGGGTCGACACTGTCAAATGTCAGCTCACAGTATGTAGGTGATCTTGGTGGTTTTGATAAAATTTATTTTAACCACAGTGGTATGCAATTTGAAGATATTAACCAAGATGGTTTTCTTGATTTGTATCCATATACCACGCAGCATACGTCGGTAAGTTGGAATGCCAAAGACGATATCAATTATTTTGAGTGGGATCCCATTGATAGTAAGTTTAAATTCAAAAATTTAAACGGGTTCAATTCTTTTTTCACTAATGGTATATACCAAGGAATGTTCCAGAAGAATAGTTTTGACCTCGTTGATTTGGACAATGACGGCCGGGTCGAGTTCGTTCGTACGCATGGAGATAGTTTGACAATCGTTAAGAAAATTGTCGTTTCAGATGTGGATAAGGATGGGATAGCAGATGAGTTAGATAATTGTCCCAAAACTTATAATCCGGATCAGGTGGATGCCGATAAAGATGGAATCGGTGATGTTTGTGACGTGATTAATTCATATCTCGTCAATCCCATCAAGCTAAAAAGTACCGAGACGGTCGATATTTATGCCATCAAAAATCCTTTTGCATTTGAAAATGAGAATGGTCGAATGGTAGATGGATTAGCGGATTTTCATCCCCCATTTGATCGTGGAGCTATTCCTTTGGATTTTAATCAAGATGGTAAAACAGATATTATTCATTCCAGCACATACATTAGGGGCATCAATGCTCCGATAGCCCTGGGACACATGTCGGTACCCGTGTACTTTAAAAACAAAGGAAATTTCAGCTTTGAAGTCTATCGAAACCCGAATTATTTGGATTATTCACTCTTTCATGCCATTCAAAACTATGAATTAGTGGATGTTAATCGAGATGGGAAAATGGAAATTTTTCCGGGCGGAGAACATTATCATGTGGAACAAACAGGTGCGGATAATTTCAAACAAGTACAATTTTGGTTAGATAAAAATCATAATCATCGCTTCGGTGTCGATTACAGCAAATCCGAGTTTAAGTTGAATCGGTATTATGCATTCAAAGATCAAACCTACCTGATTGATGAAGTGAATAAGATTGATATTGCCGCTGAACGGGCAAAAGATCCAACTAATATTTTTGATTCCATTCAGTCGATTGGTTCGGGTGACATAGACCAAGATGGGGATGTCGATTTAGTCCAGACGGCGCAATCCATGAATGGGCGTTATTTTTCAGTTATGTTGAACGATGGAAAGGGGAATTTCACTTTGAAGAAATCGGCTACCGATATTACCTTTTCGGAGGGGCGATTGATCTTGGATGATTTAAACCAAGATGGTAAGATGGAGCTCATGGGTATTGGTAAAAAAGAAAATACAAAGTCTTTGCATCTCTATGTCTATGAAAATCAGGGTGGAACAAGTTTTGATTTTAAGAATCCGAAGCAAATCGATTTGGTATACGATGCTAAAGACCCTATCAATCCAGGAAATCAAAGTTTGCGCGCTTTCAAGAAACAGGATTTGGATGGGGATGGGAATTCGGAATTTATCT
>JAIXRT010000189.1 GCA_027485075.1 Cytophagaceae bacterium | reverse complement strand
ATCTATTAGCAAATGGAGGATCCTCAGTTACAGGAAGTAACTTTGTGGGAACCTCGTTGAATGTTCAATTGAGAACAAATGCGACCAGCCTAACGGTGGGGGGCGATAATGATGGCCAACTCGGTAAGATTAGTGGGGCTAACCTAACTTTATATGGTTCAGGTATTTACCAATTCAAGGGAGCCAATGATTATACCGGATCAACGGTGGTAGCAGAGACAAGTTCCTTGCGCTTAGGGGCAGCAAATGTCATCCCCGATTTAAGTTCAGTTTACCTATCTAGTTCGTCTAATGTATTGGAATTAGGTGATTTTTCGGAGACCATTGGAAATTTAACGGGCTCAGGAATTGTCCGTAGTGTAGGGCTGTCTAATTCCGTGTTGATCACGGGAAGGGAGGCTACCATGGCCACATTTAATGGAGTTATTCAAGATGGAACAGGTACGGTAAATATTACCAAAGAAGGAACAGGAACGTGGAATTTAACTAGAGCTAATTCCTTTTCTGGTTTAATGACTGTTACGGCAGGTAAAGTCAACATAACGAATGCACTGGCTTTGGGTACTAATGCCCAAGGGACCGTTGTGGCTTCAGGTGCGGCCTTGGAAGTTCAAGGTAGCATGACGGTGGCTAATGAATCTTTGACTATTTCAGGAACGGGTATTTCTTCCGGTGGTGCACTACGTTTAGTGAGTGGGGATGTAAACTGGTCCGGACCGATCATTGCCAGCGCCTCGACTCCGCGTATGGTGATTGCTTCGGGTTCATGGAATCAGACTGGGGATGTAATGCTGAATCAAACCTTGACAACAGCCGTACAAGGAACGAGTTTGAATTTTGGCGGGATTTTGTCGGGGACCGGTGGACTAACAAAAACCGATGCTGGTACCATGGAATTAAGTGGAGCCAATACCTTTAGTGGTCCGGTATCTTTTACAGCTGGTAATTTAACGATCAAGCATGCCACCGCATTGGGGTCGAATGCAGCTGGAACAACGGTGAATTCAGGGGCTAGTTTGATCCTCGATGGAGGCCTAGCCGTTGATGGAGAATCGCTGACGCTAAGCGGGGCAAGTTCCACGGGTAATGGAGCCTTGCGCAGTATCAATGGGTTAAATTCTTGGTCAGGTAATGTGACACTTGGAGGGACTTTGGTCTATTTCAATGCCGAATCGGGTTTGGAGATTTCTGGAAACATCCTGAATAATGCGACGAGTTTAACAGTTGGCCGAACAACCGGAACAGGTACGGCTAATATTCTCCTGAGCGGCATTATTTCCGGTACGGGCGCATTGGAAAAAACGGGAACAAATGAATTAATCCTACAAGGGCAGAATACCTATTCAGGCTATACGAGAGTCAATGGCGGAACGCTAAAATTAGGGGCGGCGAATGTCATTCCAGATAATATATTTACGTTGAATGGAGGGGAGTTGAATACAAATGGCTTTAATGAAACGCTGGGAACCTTCAACGTTGTAGCAAATTCAAGTATTCGATTAAAGGCAAGCACTCCACATGTTTTGCAGGTAACGACCTTGGGTAACTTCTATTTTAGAATACTCAATATCCGCGGTTGGGAGGGCGTTTATAATGGAGGCACGCCGGGGACTGCAGGCCGCGTATTTTTTCAAAATTCCAATTTCTTAATTCGTGATCAACTGGACCAAATTCGGTTTATTGATGAATCAAATGGAAATGCCAAATATGCGCCATTGCAATTATCAGATGGAGAAATTATTCCGACGGGGGTAGCGAATTTTCTTACTGGACAGGTGAATATTCGGGTTTCGAATGAGCCAACATCCAATGGGGCATGGGCACTTGCCGGGTCAACGAACACATTTACGGCAAACGATGACAATGCGAATATTAATTTCTTGGAGTTACAAACGAATTTGGGAACGTCCAACGTAGTACTTAACACCGCTTTTGCGAATGGGGGACAAGCTGGTGCGATTTTATTTGATGAGGCATTGACCGTGACAAACAATAATACGACTATACGATCATTTACGGTGACGGCTGCTCGCGATATACTTGTTAATCAAAATATGTCGTTAGGGTCAACTTCTCCTACCTCAAGTCGTGCACCGAGTGTAAGTTTCACGGCTGGTCAAAACATTCGAATCAATGCCGCATTAAGTGTGAGCCCTGTCGCTACCAATGTTGCCTCGAACAGTATTTTGGCCAGTCCATCCATCACCATGGTGGCGAGTTCTGGTATTTACCTGGCGACAACCGGTTCTATTTCATCAGCCGGTGGGGCAAATACAAGTACCAGTGGTTCAGCAGTTGGCGGTGCTGGCGGAGCCCTAAGTTTACAAGCGGCAGGCTTGTCTTTGGCAGGAAATATATCGGCTGCTGGGGGGACTTCAGTGGCTGTGGGTGCTGGTGGGAATGTGACGTTGCAAAATACCTTGTTGAATTTTGTTGAAAACAGTGGACAAACGGCTGGAATTATTTCAGGAGCTTCCCTCATTAAAAATGGGGTGGGTATACTGCAATTAAAAGGCGCGAATACTTATTCCGGTGCCACAAACCTTTTGGCAGGAACGTTATTTCTTGGGGCATCCGAGTCTATTCCCGATGTGAGTGCTTTGGCTATTTCAGCAGGCACACTTTTCGATATGGGTACTTGGAACGAAACAGTGGCCGGTTTAAGTGGCGCTGGGACCATTCGGAGCAGTTTGTCAGGGGCTAATTTATTGACTTTTGGGTCGAATAATGGCAATACCACATTTACCGGTTTAATCGAAGATGGAGCAGGTGTACTTTCCTTGAGGAAATTAGGTACAGGTACGTTTGAGCCAACATTCGCCAATACCTATACCGGCCTTACCACCGTGGGGGCGGGAACCTGGATTGCTTCTCAAGTCAATGCTTTTGGTTCGAATGCTGGTGGGGTATCCGTACTTTCTGGAGGTGTCGCACAATTAAAAGGCCCCTTGAATTTTGGAACCGAAAACTTCACATTCGCTGGTACGGGAATTACTTCGAATGGAGCTCTTCAAGTACAAACGGGGAATGTCGTTATAGGAGGAACTGTGACGGTAGGTACGGTGGCGACAACCATCAAAGTGGAATCTACGGGTTTGACATTGAATGGAGACATTACGGTGCCAACGGGGACATTGACGTATCTGGGAACGGGTACTTCCCAACTGAATATTGCCGGAAATATAACGGCAGCTGCGGGTCAAATTGTCAATGGTATTTCAGAGGCTAGTATAGCTGGAATTTTGAGTGGAGCCGGTTCGTTGACCAAACTTGGTGTCGGAAATATGACGCTTTCCAATGCCAATATTTTTACGGGAGCCGTTGCGGTTGAAGCGGGCAGTATGACCATTACCCATAATCAGGCGCTAGGTTTGGGTGCGGGAGCTACAAGCGTTTCAGCGCTTGCTAAACTGATTTTACCGGGAGGAATTACCGTGGCTAGTGAGGTTTTGAATTTGACAGGATCCGTAGCAGGTGCAGCCATTTTGGTTTCAGAAAATGGGGCAAATGCTTGGAATGGAACGATTAATTTAAGTGGAACAACAAATACCATTTTACCTGAATCGAATTTGGTGATCGGTGGAAATGTAGTGAATGCAGGTACAATTTTAAATTTCGGGTTACCTGTAAATACGGCTTCTATGCGCTTTAATGGCATTATTTCGGGTGCAGGTGCCTTGGATAAAACGGGTATAAGTACCGTGGAATTAGGGGTTCCAAATACCTATACCGGATTTACGAAAGTGGGGGCTGGCATTTTACGTTTAGCAGCTAATCAAGCAATCGTGAATACGGGGGTCATGTTTTTGGATGGGGGCGAGTTTCAGACTGATGGATATCAAGAAACCATAGGGACTTTGCATGTGACTAATCACTCACAAATTACCTTGGGGTCTGGCGTCCATGCCCTAACCTTTAATGCCATGGGAGATTTTAACTTCCGAAAATTACGCATTAATGGATGGGTTGGGCCTTACGGTTCTGGCACGAGTGGTACGGATGGACAGATTTTTTGGGGCAGTAGTCCTTTCTTGATTCGAGAGAAATTGGATCAAATTCGTTTCTATAATGCTTCGGGACCAAGTACCCATTATGCGACGCAATTGGCCACCGGGGAATTGGTTCCTATGGCCGACATAACGAATGTAACCGGACACAGCAATATTCGAATTTCGGATGAAGTGCGAACGAATGGTGCCTTTGTACTGGCTTCTGGGATATATACCTTTACGCCATCGGATGATAATGCGATTATTAATGCCGCAGAATTAAGAGGCTTTTTGGCCACGAATTCGGTGGTGATTAATACAGCAAGTCCAACGGGCACGCAGTTTGGATCTGTGTTGTTTGATGTGGATATGGCGGCTTTTGGTACACCTTCGGTAGCCAATACACAAACCGTGAATGCGGGAGCGAATATTTGGATTAATAAAAATTTGACCTACAGTCCTGTAGGTGCCGCAGGAAGAGGGACTAATCTTATTTTCCGAGCGGCGAAGAATATCAGTGTCTCGGGGACTATATCAACGAATACCGTTTCCAGTTCATCGGGAACGGCTATCCCAGCGGCCGGTGGAATTAGTTTGGAGGCAGAAGAAAACTTGCGGATTTCGTCAGCTATTTCAGCTGTGGGGGGAAATAATACATCTTCGACTTTTGGCGGAAATGGGGGAGCTATTTTGTTAAAAGGAGTTGCTGGAATTACCATGTTGGCCAATGTCTCGAATAGTGGTGGAACATCCAGTGGTGGGGTTTCCTTTACTGGAACTCCAGGATCTGTGATTGTACAAACGGATAATACGACGCAGACAAGCGGTGGCGGGGTGAACGATGGGCAGTCGGCCGGAATATTCAATGGCTTGAATCTGACCAAAGAAGGTACAGGAGTATTTGTCATAAAAGGGGCCAATACGTATACGGGGAATACAACAGTCAATGCGGGTACCCTACGATTAGGTGCATCAGAATCGATTACAAACACGAGTATTTTGACAGTGAATGCTTCAGGTATTTTTGAAATGAGGGATTTCAACGAGACGGTTGCTAACATCGCTGGTGCAGGTATCATCCGCAACGGAGGTGCAGCCACGAGTTTATTGACGATGGGATCGAATAATT
>JAIXRT010000096.1 GCA_027485075.1 Cytophagaceae bacterium | reverse complement strand
TTTAGCCGGATTTCCGAATGCCCGTTTGCTGGCTGGGATATTTTCTATCACAACACTACCTGCGCCAACTGTCGCTCCTTTGCCTATTTTCACGCTACCTACGATCGTGGAGTGAATACCTACAAATGCATGCTTATCAATTTGTGCCTCTTTTCCGATGACAGATCCTGCGCCAATTTGTACGAAAGAATCGATCACAGCTCCCGTTTCTACGATAGATCCAGCGCCGATGATTACATGGTCACCTAGTTTACTTTCGGGAGAAATGATGGATGATGCGCCTATAAACAATCCATAAGCTAAGCTCTTTACATCCGCAATTTGAGCGCTTGGATGAATCGCGTGTACGGGTTTAGTGCCCCGATCTTCCTCGATTAACTCAATCATTTTTTTGCGCTCTGTTGGGTTTTCAAGTGCCACAAAAACAGAACAAGACTTGCCGATCAGTCCCCAGTATGCATCATCTTCCGTAGTTCCTAGCACTGGAATTTCGCCGATCATGGTGTCTTTCTTTTTGATATCATCATCTAGAAATCCATAAACGACCACTTCGTTTTTCTGAAAAATGTGTGCCACTTCTAGGGCGAATGGATTAACTCCGATAATGATTACTGGCAATGAAGTCATGTGTGTTCTATTTTATTTTGGCTGTAAAGGTACTCAAATCAAAGGCAATTGAATTGTTTGCTGTGTAGATTAAGGAGGATATTTGGGCTCCCAAAGAGACATCTTGTCCCGTAGGCAAATCCCAAACTGAACCATCCACTTGATGCAAAGCGTGCATGTAGCTTAAATCTCCGATTTCCTCGATGCTCCAGGAATAGGCAATTTCATCTGATGGCAGCGCTCTTTCAACTAAATTAATCCCGATATCTGCGCGGTATTTTCCTTCCACATCGAGTGGCGCTTGGTTGATTTTGATGTCAAAAATTTGGCGCTCATTGGTCGCTAGATTCGCATATAGGTCCGTCGATTCCTCCAAATAGGTTTCATCTGCAATGCTGACCAAGGCGTCTAGCAAGATCGCTGCATTCATGCGGCGCAACGATTGTTTCTCTAGATCCCATCCTGCCCCACCTGCTTCAACTAGCAACAATCCATATCCGCGCGATTGAAATGTATCTCCAAATGCGCGGCCATTAAATTCATCTGTCCACTTGGCCACTTTGTTGGGTAAATATTTTTGCGTGAATCGCGTTAGGCGGTTGGCCAATTGTGCTGCCCGCGTACGCGAGGGTGTCCATGTTCCTGCCTCATCTCCAGCGGTTGCCAAGAAAGCAATGTGTGTTTGATGTGCGGTATTTCCTACTGAATAAAGCCGATTTTGATCATGTAAATTAAACGCAAATAATGGTTTTTTGCTGTCGGCCCAAGAAGATAAAAGCCGAGCTTCCACACTATTTTGTGCTTGCGCATCGCGATTCATATCAATGCCTAAAGCTGTCTCGCGGGTCCATCGAGCTGCCCCATCTGCATTTAAGCGTGGAATGACATACAAACTTATTTTCTGATGCAATTTTTCCCTGATTTCGGTTGACTCTTTGGAATCTTGGGATAAAAAGCGGAAGATATCTGCTAAAGCCATGGTAGCCGTTGCCTCATCTCCGTGCATTTGTGACCAGGCGATAACAGGTATCGGGCCAGATCCAAAACGCACCTCATGAATTGGTCTAGATTCGGTCGTTTGTCCGATTTGTGTGACGGTAAAATGAGGTGATGCCGACCAGCCCGCAACTAGATTTTCCCAGGTGCTAGCTGCGAACATACGCTTGGTTAACGTGGGTTCCTGGTAATTCGGATGCTGATCATAGAAGTAGTCAAACATTAGCGATATGGGGGTTTGGGTAAATAATCAGCCCAAGGCTGAACTTTAAATATGCCTTCTTTTCCTGAGAAGTAAATGACCAGTAGGGTAACAAATAGATAACAGAACCAAGCCTGAGGTCCGAATAATTCACAACCCAGTAACAGTCCGGTGATTGGTGTTTTGGCTAAGCCACAGTAAAGTGAAGTAAATCCGATAGCGGCTAGTAAGGGAGTAGGGAAATTAATGTAGGCCGATAAACCTGCCGCGGCATGGGAGCCAATTAAAAATAAAGGCGTCGCCTCTCCCCCTTTAAACCCGAGACCCAGACTTAATGCCGTCGCGAATAATTTAGCGGGTGCAAATTCCCAGTCATCAAACGTGTCGGAAAATGGCCGGAGTAAAAATTCAGAACTCAATCCGATCGATTCTGAAAAAACAGGAATTTGAAATAGGCCGAGTAAAATTAAGCCCGCGAGAATCCCTTTGAGAGCCGGCTGTATGGGTAATTTACCGTACACAGAAAAAATAATCGATTCTAAGCGCGTATAGATCAGCCCAATCAAGCCTAAAAATAGGCCAATAAACGCTAATTTGGCCCAAAATGAGGCTGAAATAGGTGGCAAGAAAACAAGGGGATACAAAACGTGTTTTGTGCCCCACACGTGGAGACTGACAAAATTGGCCGCAAATGCGAGGGCAATGCACGCAAAAAAGGATGGCCATTGTATTTTGCCAACCTTCCCTACCTCGAGTCCAAAAAAACAGCCGGCCAATGGAGTTCCAAAAACAGCAGCGAATCCGGCACTCATTCCGGCGCGGAGCCAGATGGATTTTTCTTCTGGGGATACTTGAAATTTTTCACTTAGATAGGCCGACAAGTTTCCGCCCATCATGATGGCTGTTCCTTCGCGGCCGACCGATGCGCCTACGATGTGACTGACCCAAGTGGCAACTAAAATATATGGAGTTGCTACAGGCGAAGTTGTCACTAAAGGCGAAGCGATAAATTGTTTGGTATTTATTTGCGCCCAAGAGCTGGTGCGAACGATGTAAAATAATAAACCCACGAGCGGTAATCCATATAGCCACATGGGTTGGCGCAGCGAAGTAATCACCTCCAAGCCCCACAAAAACAAAGAGGCCAAACTTCCCGTAGCGAAGGAAAGCAAGATTCCGATCAGGAGGCGTTTGACCCAAATTGACTGCATAGAAGCAAAAATTTGTTTCAAAGGTAGGGAATTTTATTTTGCCTACCTTTGTGCGGTCAAGTTCAGCTTGCCTGAACGAATTGAATTCCCTTTATGACTGATTTTGCATCACTTGGCTTAAACCCACAATTGCAGCGCGCTTGCGAGGCCGTGGGTTACACCTCAGCTACTCCTATTCAGGAACAGGCGATTCCCATGATGTTGCAGGGGCATGATGTTTTAGGGATTGCGCAGACGGGCACAGGTAAAACGGCAGCTTACGCTTTGCCTTTGTTGATGCGCATTAAATATGCCCAAGGTAAAAACCCACGCGCGCTTATTTTAGCTCCTACGCGTGAATTGGTCATGCAGATCCATGAAGTGATGGTGGGTTTGGCGCAGTTTACGGACCTTCGTTTATTAGCGCTTTATGGTGGATTAGGGCCAAAGACGCAGATTCAAACGCTGGAGGCGGGGGTTGATATATTGGTTTCTACACCAGGTCGCTTTTTAGAATTGTATCGCAAAGACGCGATCGTTGTTAAAGAATTAAAGTTTTTGATTTTAGATGAGGCGGACAAAATGATGGACATGGGATTCATGCCGCAGATTCGCGAAATCTTAGAAAAGATCCCGTATAAAAAGCGTCAAAATGGTTTGTTCTCAGCAACCTTCCCGGAGAAAGTCGAGAACCTATCCCATGAGTTTTTGGAGTTCCCTTTACGGATTGAAGTGACGCCTCAGGCGACACCTGCTAGCCAAGTAACGCAATATGTGTATCAAGCGGAAAACTTGAAAACCAAAATTAACGCCTTGGAATACTTCTTGCAACAGCCTCAATTTGAGCGCGTTATGATATTCTGTCGGAGCAAGGACGCCGTAAACCAAGTAGAAAAATACCTAACACGTAAAGTCTTACCGGAGGATCAAGTACGGGTGATTCACTCGAATAAAGGTCAAAATACCCGCATCAAT
>JAIXRT010000052.1 GCA_027485075.1 Cytophagaceae bacterium | reverse complement strand
TGTCTGAAAGGCTTCTAAACCCGGTTGGCTTTCCTCAAAATGTTGTGGTGATTCAAACGTGACACCTTGCCAGCTATCCAATTGTCTAGTTTCATACACGCCAGTTCGAAGATTTAATTCTCCCGATGAAGTCTGTAAATAGGTTCCATCGATGGCTAACCAACTAGTCATTTCAATCCGATAAATTCTTTTGCCAGTGGTTAAATCATAGCCTTCAACTGCCTCAATTCCTGGGTTTTTTCCGGTATGTAAACATAAAAATACGGCTATGTTTTCAATGCCAATAAGCCAAGTTTTCGGTTTGTTGGCTTCGATTGGAAAAGGGATTTCTTGACATTGAAAGGTCGTTAAATCTACTTGATACCAGTGGGCTTCTTCACCCACACGCGTTTCGATCCAGCATTTTGGATGTTGTGCATCTCCGAAATACCCGGTGCTCCAAATATTTTCCGAAAAAGTATGTGTGTATATTTTTTCCACCTTCGTCCCACGGATTCCCCGCAAATTATGTGCAAATTTGGTGAAAATTTTAGCATAAACGGTTCAATTCCCATGATGCAAGGTAAAAAAGTTGTTGCTGTCATTCCTGCACGTTTCGCATCTACGCGCTTTCCAGGAAAACCTTTGGTCGATATTGGTGGTAAATCGATGATCCAACGGACCTTTGAGCGGGTTTCAGCAGTTGCCGGCTGGCATCGCATCATTATTGCCACAGATGACATCCGGATCCAACAAGCTGCTGAAGCTTTTGGGGCGGAAGTATGTATGACGCGCGAGGATCATGTTTCAGGGACGGATCGCTGTGCGGAGGTGATGGAGCAGTTGGGCGAGCCAGTTGATTACATCGTCAATATTCAGGGGGATGAGCCATTTATTGAGCCAGCTCAACTTACGGAATTGGCGGCAGGTTTTGCTACTAACGCACCTATTTTGACCTTGATTAAGCGTGTGGAAGACGAAAATACACTGTTTTCGATCAATACCCCTAAAGTAGTGATTAATGAACTTGGCCACGCGTTGTATTTTTCGCGTCAAACAATTCCATTTCTGAGAGGCGTTGCGCAAGAGGATTGGCTAAGCCAACATTCCTTTTTCAAACACATCGGTTTATATGCTTATCGGGCCGATATCTTGCGTGAATTAAGTCGGTTAAAACCCTCAGCGCTTGAATTAGCCGAATCTTTGGAGCAATTGCGCTGGTTGGAAAAAGGCTATGTTATCCAAACGATCCAAACCGAATATGAAACGATTGGGATTGATAGTCCTGCGGATTTGGAAAAAATCAAAAAAATGGGCTTTCTAGGCGCCTAATTATTGCCTCTATTCACTTGAATTTGGTATCTTTGCACGATTATGCAGAAGCCATCTATTTACGAACAATTGCGCCATCGGATCCTTATATTGGATGGTGCCATGGGTTCATTGATTCAAGAATATAAATTATCGGATGCCGACTACCGTGGCGAACGATTTAAAGATTTTCCACATGAGGTTAAGGGTAACAATGACTTGTTGTCGATTACCCGTCCCGATGTCATCAAGGAAATTCATGCCAAATATTTTACAGCAGGTGCAGATATCGCCGAAACCAATACTTTCTCGGGCACTTCCATTGCCATGGCAGATTACCACATGGAGGAATTGGTTTACGAGCTAAATTTCGAATCTGCTAAAATTGCGCGTGAGGTTGCGGATGAGTTTACGGCGCAAAATCCAGCAAAACCACGTTATGTAGCTGGTTCTATTGGGCCAACGAACCGGACACTTTCTCTTTCTCCAGATGTCAATGATCCCGGTTTTCGTGCTGTGACATTTGATGAATTAGTTGAAGCTTACACGGAACAGGTACATGGGTTGGTTGATGGTGGTGCTGATTTACTACTCGTTGAAACCGTTTTTGACACCTTGAATGCGAAGGCTGCTTTGTTTGCCATCGATCAGTTTTTCAAAGAAAATCCATCCAAGCCATATTTGCCTGTGATGGTATCTGGTACGATTACCGATGCTTCAGGCCGGACGCTTTCGGGTCAAACGACCGAAGCTTTTTTAACTTCGATTTCTCACATGCCTTTATTATCGGTGGGCTTAAATTGTGCTTTAGGTGCAGATTTAATGCGTCCGTATGTAAAGACTTTGCATGACAAATCTCCTTTTTTAGTTTCAGCACACCCGAATGCCGGATTGCCTAACGAAATGGGCGAATATGATCAATCACCTGAGCAAATGGCTGAAGTGATTGAAGATTTCTTACAACATGGTTTTGTCAATATTATTGGTGGATGTTGCGGTACAACACCGGCGCACATTCAAGCGATCGCTGAAATAGCAGCGAAATACAAGCCACATGTAATTCCTGAAGATTCACTAAATCAGAAACTATCGGGCTTAGAGCCATTGGAAATTACGGAATTGACCAATTTTGTCAATATTGGCGAGCGTTGTAATGTGACTGGTTCCAAGAAATTTGCTCGATTAATTCGGGAAGAAAATTTTGAAGAAGCAATCGCGGTAGCGCGTGAGCAAGTAGATGGTGGGGCGCAGATTTTGGATATCAATATGGATGAGGGGATGATTGATGGCGTTAAAATGATGCCTCAATATTTGAACTTATTGATGGCTGAGCCAGATATTGCTCGTTTACCGATCATGATTGACTCTTCCAAATGGGAGGTGATTGAAGCCGGTTTAAAATGTGTGCAAGGTAAATCAGTTGTTAATTCCATTTCCTTAAAGGAGGGAGAAGAGCGATTTATTGAATTAGCGAATAAAGTCAAGCAATATGGCGCTTCTGTCGTTGTGATGGCGTTTGATGAAGATGGTCAGGCAGATTCTTACGAGCGGCGGATTGAGATTTGTACACGTGCTTACCGGATTTTGGTGGACGTGGTTAAATTTCCAGCACAAGACATCATTTTTGATCCCAATATTTTAACCGTTGCCACAGGTATCGAAGAGCATAATAATTATGCGAATGATTTCATCAAGGCAACGAAATGGATCAAGGAAAATTTGCCACATGCCAAAGTATCAGGTGGCGTTTCGAATATATCCTTCTCTTTCCGCGGAAATGAGCCGGTTCGTGAAGCGATGCATACGGTTTTCTTATACCATGCAATTAAGGCGGGTATGGATATGGGTATTGTGAATGCAAGCCAATTAGGCGTGTATGATCAAATTGACCAGCCTTTGCGCGATCTATGCGAGGATGTTTTATTAAATCGCAATCCAGAAGCTACGGAGAAATTAGTTCACTTCGCTGAGACGGTTAAGTCGGTGGGTAAAGAAGCCGTAGTGGATGATGCATGGCGTCAATTACCTGTAAATAAGCGTCTAGAGCATGCTTTGATTAAGGGATTGACTGAGTTTATTGATGAAGATGTTGAGGAAGCGAGACAGCATGTGGATAAGCCTATTCAAGTAATTGAAGGCCCGTTGATGGATGGCATGAATGTGGTGGGTGATTTGTTCGGAGAAGGTAAAATGTTTTTGCCTCAAGTAGTCAAGTCGGCCCGCGTCATGAAAAAGGCAGTTGCCTATTTATTGCCATTTATTGAAGCGGAAAAGCAAGGAGGAGAGAGTTCTTCGGCAGGTAAAATATTAATGGCAACGGTGAAGGGCGACGTACATGATATTGGAAAAAATATTGTGGGAGTTGTCCTCGCATGTAATAACTATGAGGTGATTGACATCGGTGTGATGGTTTCCTGCGAAAAGATTTTAGCAGCTGCCAAAGAGCATCAAGTGGACATTATCGGTCTTTCAGGCTTGATTACACCTTCTTTAGACGAAATGGTGTATGTGGCGAAAGAGATGGAGCGTCAAGGATTTACGGTTCCTTTATTGATTGGTGGGGCAACGACTTCACGGATTCATACGGCGGTTAAAATTGATCCACATTACAGTGGTCCGGTTATTCACGTGTTGGATGCTTCGCGCTCGGTACCTGTAGCTGGCCGTTTGTTGCAAAGTGAATTGACTTCGCAGGAAATTTTTTCTGAGATCAAGCAAGAATATGCAGAATTGCGTGTGTCGCATGCGGCGCGCCAACAAGAGAAAAATTATTTATCGATTTCTCAAGCGCGTCAAAAACCAACAGGTATCGATTGGACAGGATTTAAATCCAAGCAACCATCGTTTTTGGGTGTAAAATACTTCCAAGATTATTCGTTGGCCGAAATCGCCAAATACATCGACTGGACGCCATTCTTCTCTACGTGGCAATTATCGGGTAAATATCCGCGCATTTTTGATAATGAAACGGTTGGTCAAGAAGCGCGCAAACTGTTCAATGATGCGCAAGCCTTGTTACAAGAAATCATCGACGGCAAGTTATTGACGGCTAAAGCTGCGCTTGGATTTTTCCCGGCGAACTCATTCGGAGATGACATGATTTTACATGACTTCGTAGAAAATGTGCAAGAAGTTCCTTGTGAAAAACACGGTTCTCATGCGCATACATCCTACACGATTCGGCGTAAAGATGAGACGTCAGATTCGACGGCATGGTTACATCATTTACGCCAACAAGGCCAGAAGTCGGCCTCGTTGCCTAACCGATGCCTAAGTGATTTCGTTGCTCCATTGTCAACGGGAGAAACGGATTTTGTGGGTGCGTTTGCGGTGACGACGGGTATTGGTATTGAGGCATTATTAGCGAAATATGAAGCTCAGCATGATGATTATAACTCCATCATGGTCAAGGCATTAGCGGATCGTTTGGCGGAAGCTTTTGCTGAGTTAATGCATGAGCGTGTGCGTCGGGAATACTGGGGATATGCGGCTGATGAGTCCATGAGTAATGAAGAATTAATCATGGAAAAATACCAAGGAATCCGTCCAGCTCCTGGATATCCTGCTTGTCCGGATCATACGGAAAAGAAACGTTTGTTTGAATTATTGGATGCTGAAAAGCAAATTGGAATTCAATTAACGGAGAGTTATGCGATGTATCCAGCTTCTGCCGTTTCTGGATTTTATTTCTCACATCCGGAGAGTACGTATTTTGGTTTAGGTAAAATAGCCAAAGACCAAGTAGTGGATTATGCAGCGCGGAAAGGAATGCCATTGGAGGAAATGGAGCGTTGGTTGAGTCCTGTTTTAACATATGATGCGTAGGCTATGACGAAGATTACACAGTATTTAGAAGCGGCCAAAGGCAAGACTTTATTTTCGATCGAGATTATTCCACCGATGAAAGGTCAACATTTAGGTGAACTAGTTTCGCATATTGAGCCCTTGATGGAGTTTAATCCACCTTTTATTGAGGTGACTTATCACCGCGAGGAGTATGTAGAAAAAGTCGTGGATGGTATTTTGAAGCGCATTCCCATTCGTAAGCGTCCAGGTACCTTAGGTATTTGTGCGGCGATCATGCAGAAGTTTAAAACGGAAGCTGTACCCCACGTTATTTGTGGTGGATTTACGAAGGAGGAGACAGAAGATTTCTTGATTGATTTACATTATTTAGGCATTGAAAATGCCCTTGTATTGCGAGGGGACCAAGAAAAAGGGGAGGATCGATTTGTTCCTAAGCCAGGCGGCCATGCGTATGCGAATGAATTAGTGGCTCAGGTTCATGCCATGAACCAAGGAATTTTATTACACGAGGAGACGGAATCATTACCTACGAACTTTTGCGTGGGTGTGGCAGCTTATCCCGAAAAGCATTTTGAGGCGGCGTCATTAGATGAAGACTTACGCTATTTAAAACAAAAAGTGGATGCGGGTGCAGATTACATAGTAACCCAAATGTTTTTTAACAATCAACATTATTTTGATTTTGTAGCTAAATGTCGGGCCATGGATATTCATGTTCCGATTATTCCAGGATTGAAGCCTATTGCGACCGCACGTCAGTTGGACATTTTACCTGAAATTTTCCATTTAGAAATGCCAGAAGCCTTAGCTAAGGAAGTGCGT
>JAIXRT010000104.1 GCA_027485075.1 Cytophagaceae bacterium | reverse complement strand
GGAAGTATCCCTGTCATTTTGGTGGGTAGGTCGATGGATCCGGCCAACATACCATTCGTTATTTTGCCTGTTC
Organism: Cytophagaceae bacterium; assembly: GCA_027485075.1. Lineage (GTDB taxonomy): Bacteria > Bacteroidota > Bacteroidia > Cytophagales > Spirosomataceae > Aquirufa. Next base: position 5,624 of record JAIXRT010000104.1, on the reverse strand, counting down.
CTATGGCCACTACGCCCGCGTTTGATAAGCTAATATCGCCAGAAAGCGCCTGTGCCGCCGCGACATTTGACCCATTACCGATCCAAATTTTTCCATCGGTCAGGGTAGTCCCCGATGGGTTTGTTGCTGTTACGGATTGTGTCGAGATGGAGGTAATCCGCCCTTTGGTGTCTACTGTAATAACGGGAATCGCACTAGCACTGCCAAAGTTTCCGGACACCACACCACTGTTTGCCAAGGTCGTCGAAATTGCGCCTGTCCCAGAACCAGTTAGGTCGCCACTTAAGGTGATGGTTTGATCTCCTGTATTCGATCCAATGATGGATGCGTCATTTCCTACGGTCAATGTTTTTGATATCGTTCCACCTACTAAATTAAACCCGGTACCTAGGCTGCTCGGGCGTACTCCATTGACTGATTTATTTGTTAAGTCTTCTGTTCCTGCCACCGTACTCAATGTTCCAGTTGCAGGTAAGTTTAAGGTGGTGGTGGCCGAAACACTTAAATTTGTCGCGTATGCTCCGTTTAGGACTAAATTTCCCCCGAGGGTAATTGATTTTCCCGTATTATCAATCCCTGTTCCGCCTTTTGCAGCAGATAAAATCCCCGAAATTTTGGCATCAGTGACAGCTCCATCGGCAATTTTTAAGTTGCTTATAGCATTCGCTGCGATACTTGGACTCGATGCTGTTCCGGTGATATCGCCGGCTAGTTTGATTTTTCCTGAAGTGGTAGCAGAGGCATCGGGCGTACCGCCTGTACTTACCGTATTATCTACATAGGCTTTATTAACTGCATCCGTGTCGGCCGAAGGAGCATCTTGTAAAATCACTTTCTTACCTATTCCAAAACTTAGATTTCCACCCATGACACCACCTGAGAGGCGAACATAACGTGCGTCGAGTGCTGCTTGGTCCGTGCTAATTTCATTCCAGCTCGCACCATCATAAATGAAAGTTCGGCCATTATTTGAACTTGTTGGATCTGCAGAAACGATGTAAATATCACTGTTTGTGGGAGAACTGACTGCTGTAAATGAGCCCCCATTATAGATGCCAGTATAGGTCCTTCCATATAGAATTGCGACATTTCCGCTTCCATCCGGAGTTATCCCATTTACTTTCTGAACCGCTCCACTCACATCACTCACTGGAATAGCACTAATTGAAAAGAATGGATTACCTGCTTTTACATATCCAGCACTCATGGTGTTTGTACCTAAGCCGCCGTTAGCAACGCTCAGAACAGCAGATCCTGTAATGGTCCCATTAAGAACAGGACTTGTTATCGTGGCATTGGAGGCGCGGACCAAATTACCACTTCCTGTCGTATTTAAAGCCGATGGGCTTGCGGTAGACCCGCTGAAATTTCCGAGCACTGTGCCGTTGGCCAATAAAGGTAAGTTGCTGAAAGTAATGTAATTAGAGGCACCTAACTTTCCGTCTACATACGTTTTGACCGCATTTTGTGTAGGAAATAATGTCGTACTTGTCCCTAATGTTGCATCTGATTTGTTCGCTGCATTCTCTTTTAAGTCTAATGCCGTTAAGGTAGCTCCCCCGACTGAATTACTTACTGCCGCATCGACATACGTTTTAACTGCTTTTTGACTACTATAATAGGTATCACTAGGTGTAGAGTTTCCTAAGTCGGTTGCTGTTGATTTGTTAGCTACTAGTTCAGCCCCTGTAACATTAGCCACTGGAATGGTCGAGGACGCTGTAAATGCAGAAGTTCCATTTCCGATTAAATAGCCTGTTAATGTTCCAGCTACGCCGCTTCCTCCATTGCTGGCGCTTACAATTCCAGTCACATTTGCCGCATTTCCAAGAATGTTTCCTGTAACTTTTGACCCACTTACCTGATCAATTTTGGCATCAGTAACAGCTCCGTTTTGAATTTTTATGGTTGTTATGGCATCCGAATTGATGGATGGCGAAGCTGACGTTCCACCCAAATCACCTGCTAATCGCACAATCCCTTTGATACTCGTGCTCGCATCGGAAACGCTTCCATTGGTAACTTGCGTGTCTACATAGTCTTTAATCATTTTCACAGAGGGGTATTTAGTTACGGATAAAGCATCTGCATTAATATCATTTGATTTATTACTGGAAACTTCTTTACCAGCCAAGCCAGGTACAAGTGGGGCAGAAGCCGTTCCTCCCAGATCTCCTCCTAATTGAATAATTCCTTTTGCGCTCGAGCTTGCATCGTTTACCGAAAGTGCAGCAATGGAATTTTGCACAAATGCAGTGGTTGCTATTTGTGTAGAGTTTGTTCCATTGCTTTGTGTAATGGCCACAGTCGTACTTGGTAATTGAGGTATACCCGTGAAGATTGGGGAATTCTTATCTGCCTTCGCATTCAAATCTGCCGCCAATGCCGTTCCCAATGTGGCTTGATCTACATAAAATTTAACTGCTTTCGCCGATGGATACTTAATATCGGAAGCACCATCCGCTGTCAAATCTACCGTTTTATTTGTCAATGCCTCCTTCTGAGCTAGTCCGGGAACCGTCGGATTTGTCGCTGTCCCGCCGAGATCCCCAGCAAGTTGAACTTTGCCAGGAGCAAGTGTCGTCGCATCTGGTGCTCCGGAAACAACCACCTGACTGATGGCCTGATCTACATAAGTCTTAACGGCTTGTTGGCTCGGATACGCCTGATTACTCGGATTTCCACTTCCTAAATCTGTGGCTGTTGATTTATTACTAAGGGACTCAAATGAACCACCCAAACTATTGAATTGATTTGTTGTTTGTGCGCGTTGGTCGTTTAGTTGCTTACTAAGTGTATTGAAATTTTGTGTGACTTGACTTTGAATAGCCTCAGACGTTTTATTCGCGGCTAGAAGCCCAGTCGCTTGCGTGCCGATTTGAATTTCTTGTGATTCAAGGCGTTTTTCAAGACTAATTCGTTGGGTTTCCACCAAAACAAATTGCTTCGCAGTCTCCTTTTCATTCGCCGCCATTTTATCTTCTAAAGGCTTCAAATCCTGTTTGATTAAGTAGCCCGGATCATTTTCAAAGTGAGATAATTTTTTGGGTGCATTTTGTACATTGGTATATTCCACGGATGCGGCATATAGCGCATACGGAGAGTAATTGAATGTCTGATTACTCACTTCAAGGTAGTTGGCCGAATTCTCAAATTTAACCGCAACCACAAGTGACTTGACCTGCGCATTCCATACGATTGCATTCCATTGACGGTGTCTGGCATTGCTTACCTGCGCTTCTCCCGTTCCAATGGTTAAGTTTACTAAACCAAAATCATCTGTTTTGGTATCATGTGTTTCCTCAAAATCTACCGTATTACCTGTTTTGATGGTAAAGCGAACAGTAACTTTAGATTGAATGAGCACTTGATTTTGAATAAATGTTCCCGGTATTTCAACGGGATTCGGATTTAAGATGACCGCTTGGTAGTTGATGCCCGTGTTTTGCGCCCAACAATTCCATCCAAGAATGAGCATCACTAGTGTGCTTAGTAGATTTTTCATGTCGATTTTGGGTTTAGTTAGGGAAAAGACGAATGCCAATGAATACCGTTGCGGGTTGGAAGGCCAATTCGGTACTGTTTACGGCGGACACCCCGATACTTTTCAGCGATTGAAATCCGAGGTGAAGTGCGGCAAGGGTATTGATGCGGTAATTTACTTGGGTCACATAGCCTGCCGAAAGCTGAAGCCCATTGAATTGGGGATCTTGTAGCAAATCAAATTGTTGGGAATCGATGCGCTGTGTTCCTTGAATGAGGTATTGACTGTTTAATTTTCCAGCCACTTCAACGGATAGTTTTTTACGTATGGGTATTTGTAGGCCAGCTTGTATGCCAATTCCAGCAAATTCGGTTTGATAGGCGAATTGACTAATGCCTGCATTCCCAGATGCATTGAGCTGTTCGGAGGAAAGCTGAAATCCTAATCTCAGCATGCTTACGAGTTTAGCTTGCGTACTGTGATTGGTAAAGTAAAGGGCAGATCGATTTGATTTAAGCAGAAGTTTAGACGTATCTAGGAGTACTTTTTGGTAGCTCAATGCGAGATGCCTGCCTGGAGAGGGACGTAGGGATGAAACTTGAGTTCCTAGGGAATTTGTAAATTGATAATGGGTATTATTGGTTCCTAATTGAATGGACCAATTTTGTGCGTGAAGGGGAGGAGTAATGGCAAAGAGCCAGATAATGCCTACAGAGACTACATGTGTCCATGTGGCTGGGGAGGATAAATTCATTAATGTGTTTTTTAGAACTAGGTTGGTATGTTGAAATTAGCGAATTTTATCTCGTAAAAAAGATAAAAACTGATAATTGAGACAAAATTGCTATGAAAATCACCCATACCATTGATTATACGGAATTAAGCCAATTGGCCAGCGCAAGTATTTTGAGTTCAGTTCGCGCAAATCCATCTTTATTTTTTTGTGCGGCTACGGGAGGCTCACCTACAGGCATGTATACAGAGATGGCCAAACATACGTCGGATTTTACACAGATGCGTGTTATGAAAATGGACGAATGGGGCATTATTCCTTCAGAACACCCGGATTCGTGCGAATCTTATTTACATAAGCATTTATTAGGACCTTTAGATATACCTGAAACGAGGTATTTCGGATTTGATACGAATAGGACGGATACGGATTCAGAATGCCTTCGGATGCAAGGGGTGATTGAACGGGAAGGCCCATTTGATATTTGTATTTTGGGCTTGGGCAAAAATGGGCATATTGCGTTTAATGAGCCGGCACCCTATTTAAATCCTAAATTTCATAAGGCGACCTTAGCGCCTTCCACGATTCAGCATGATCCAGCCTTATCGCAAGGTGCTGAGCCCGCTTTTGGATTGTGTGTGGGGATGGAGGAGATTTTGGCATCCAAAAAGATTATCTTTTTAGTGACTGGAAATGGGAAGGAAGATGCGTTTAAGCAGATTATGACAAAGAAAATTACCACCGACTGTCCTGCGTCTTTTTTGTGGTTACATCCGAATGTGGAATGTTATACGACGGTTAGTTTGTAATCGTTCGTTGTTTGTTTCGCATTTATTTCAATATGCTCATATTGTCTCCTTCAATTATTTGTATAAGTAATTGATTTGCACGCAGCTACCGAAGTGAAATTGTGTTTTTGGGTAAAGTTTGGTAGTCACTAATTGGTAACCATTGGCTATTTTTTTAACTGCTTTTTTTGGTGTACTAAAATAAAATAGTAAAATTCGAAGAATTAATTAGATAACATTAGCATAATATGCAGGTAATCTAATCAACATTATACCAATATACTTTTGTTTCTTAACCAATTAAATCAATCTATTTATGAGATTACTCGTACGCACTCGTGCGCACAAGTTAATAGCGCAAAGCCGCCATGCGGTTTTTCTATTAGCTAGCGCCCTCATTTTTCTTTGCCTTCAAACCAATACGGTTTATGCGCAAGGATTTAAAGTTTTGACCATCAAAGGTAAACTGACCGATGCCACTACGCAAGAGCCTCTTGCTGGAGGTTCAGTTTCCATCAAAGGCTCGACCAAAGGGACTACCGCTGATGCCTCTGGCCAGTATTCTATTTCCATTTCTTCTGAAAATACCGTACTTGAATTCAAGTTCGTCGGCTATGAG
>JAIXRT010000142.1 GCA_027485075.1 Cytophagaceae bacterium | reverse complement strand
TTTACGTTTGTAGCAAACGGGCAATTTGAAAAAAAGAGTTTTCTAGGTGCAGATGGTAAGGCTTTACCCTATCAAATTCTGTATCCTAAAGACTATAAACCAAGTAAAAAATATCCATTATTGGTTGTTTTACACGGCGCCGGAGAACGTGGAGATGATAATGAGGCGCAAATGAAATACGGTAAAAATGTGTTTTTGGATTCATTGAATCGCATTAATTTTCCCGCCATCGTTATTTTTCCACAGTGCCCGAAGGATTCGTATTGGTCTTCCGTTCAAATTAATAGGTCAACTACCCCAACTACATTCGTTTTTGATTATTCAGCGCCAATTAATTGGCCATTGCAAGCAGTTGTTGATTTGGTTAAATCAATTAAACACGACAAAAAGCGTACATACATCATGGGTTTATCTATGGGCGGTATGGGTACCATGGAAGCGGTTTCGCGTAATCCTAAAATGTTTGCAGCTGCTTCACCCATTTGCGGTGGTGCGGATCTTAGCTATGTTTCAAAATATGCCAAAAAAGTACCTTTGTGGGTTCATCATGGAGATGTTGACATTGTGGTTCCTGTACGTCATTCACGGGAATTGGTTCAAGCCGTAAAAGATCAAGGTGTCGAAGTTCGGTATTCGGAGTATCCCAAAGTGAATCATAATTCATGGGATAATGCATTCAAGCAACCCGATTTGTTAAGTTGGATTTTCAGCCATCGTAAATGATTTTAAATCTCTTATTTTTTATTTTATCGTATGTGCCAGGCGGGGTCCCCAATATTTCGGGGGCCTCGACTGCTTCTACGACTAATTATTTAGCTGTCAAAAAAGGCTATGTGATGTCGTATAATGGGGTAGAGGGTCGGGCCAACTGGGTTGGTTGGACGCTTCGATCTTCTGATCTAGGCCCTGTAGAACGATCGAATCGTTTTCGAGAAGATTCCGAATTGCCGCGGCAGTTTAAACGGGTCGATGATGATGATTACCGTGAGTCAGGCTACGACCGAGGGCATTTATGTAATTCAGAAGATCGTACCGCTTCAGATTATTTAAATGAGGAGACTTTTCTCATGTCGAATATGATTCCGCAAACACCGGAATTAAATCGGGGTCCTTTTAAGTTTCTAGAAGCGTATTGCCGCAAATTGGTTTTAAAAAAAGGTCAAAAATTATTGATTTACTCAGGAGGAATTGGAGCTAAGGGTAGACTTACATCCGGTGTTCCGATTCCGCAGTATTGTTGGAAAGCAATATATACGCCCACAGAAGAGATTTATGTGCTGTTTCCGAACGAGCGTACCTTAGAGAAGAATTGGAATAAGTACCGCGTCACCAAGGACCGACTTGAAAAAATGACTGGATTTCAATTTCCTTAAAACAGACTTCTTGCTTGAGCTTTGGCAAAGTTTATAGCTTTGCCAAAGCTAAGGGGAAGTCATGGAATTTAAATCAGCAAAACTGATAAAAGAAAAAGCCCGGATAAACCGGGCTTTTTTTTATTTTAACATGAACTCAGCTAGCTTTTTTGCGGCCAAGAAATTCTCGTATTCCAGCGGCGTTCTTCGGTTGTTTGTATACTCATTATACAACCATGGATCACCGAGTGCGAATACTTTTCCTTTGCCTACCTTGGCAACAGCCATAACTGGATAGCCTTGAAGCGTTGCAATTGACTTGGCAGTTCCTGATAATTTCAATGTCGTAATCTCTTTGATATACACCTTTTTAATCGGGTTGAATACTACGTTGCCAGGTTCGATTAACACCGTTCCCTGTTCCCAATTTCTCCCTTGTACAAAGTTTAAATTGGGCGCAACAAACTCAATGCCAAATCGACGCGCCAAAATATTGAATTGAGGAATCTCACAATTGGTTGTATCGTTAGCTAATAAGATCAAATTTCCACCCGCTTTCACCCATGCCTCAATTTCATCCGCCGCTTTCGCATTCATGTAATTCGGTTTAGCCGTTTCCTTGGGAGAATCTGGATCCACAATGATGTATACTGAAGCGCCTTTCAAGTTTTCACGCGTTGGCGATACCCCTAACGTATCCAATGTAGCGCCCAACTGCTCAAATTGAATTCCCCATAAATGGAAACCCGAATCTTTGCGATCTTCCCACGTGTAATGAAAGCGCTGGCCATTTTTGGTTTCATGATTAAAGAAGTAATCCAATACCACTTTTTTTCCTTTTCCCACAGAAAGTTCTTTCGCAATTTCCATTTCTAATGACGCCAATATAAATGGACCAACGCCCTTTAAATCATCTTGACGTAGTGGCTCGCTCAAATAGTATTCATACGAACCGTCCCGGTAAGGAACACCGCCCAAACCACCAACGCTCACCGTTTTCTCTAAGTGAATATACCCAGCTGCGTCTGTGGAGATGAAGTTTTTAAGAGCTCCCGCATACGCTTTTTCAGCCGCTGCTAAATAGGAAGCTGTCAAATATCCTTTACGTGCCCCTTTGGCAAAAGCATAAATAAACATATTCGCTGCAGATGCTTCTAAATAATTCCCCTTTCGTCCCGGAAAATTAGGAACTTGATACCACAGGCCTGAGCTCGGATCCTGAATCTTTAGTAAAGCCGCAGAAAGCGATTGCAATTGTTTGATTAAAATGCCGCGAGAAGGATGATTCACAGGCATATAGTCTAATACGTCCACTAACGCCATTTCATACCAACCCATCGAGCGTCCCCAGAAATTAGGCGAATGCCCCGTTTTTTTATCCGCCCACGGTTGAACGCGCGCTTGGTCATAGGCATGAATCAACAAACCTGTTTTAGGGTCCAAAGCACCTTTGTACATGAGTTCGAATTGCTTCACTATATCGGACCAATTATCCTCGCCAGTGATGTTGCCATATTCGGCATAGAAAGGCTCCAACATATACAATCCATCCAACCACATTTGATTTGGATAACGTTGTTTATGCCAAAATCCACCATCAGAATCGCGTGGTTGAGCTTTAATTTGTGCACGTAGTTTATCAGCCGCTTTTTTATACTTCATATCCCCCAATTCCTGGTAGAGATATAAAAGCATACGTCCTGTCGTTATATTATCCGAATTAAATTCGTTGTAATGGTAGGTGCGAATGTTTCCTTGTTCATCTACGAAACTATCGATGTTCTTTTTGATGTAGTTGAAGTACTTCGCATCACCAGTCCGCTGGTACATTTTTTCCAAAGCCTTTAATAATAGACCTTGTTCATAATCCCATCCGGCAGGTTTACCCACTTTGACCGTAATCGAATCGGGATGGGTGTGCATGATGCTAGCCGACATCCGCTCGGAATAGGTTTGACCCTTCAAAACAAATCCCCCTACAAGTAGGAGGATTGATAACATTGATTTTTTCATATTAACGTAAGTCAGAAATTTCAGCAAAATCCATATCGGTATAATCTTTGTTTTCACCCGCCATTCCCCAAATAAATGAATAGTTTTTAGTGCCTGCACCACTATGAATCGACCATGGTGGTGAAATAATTGCTTGATGATTATGTACCCACATGTGTTTTGTTTCGTTGGTTTCACCCATCAAATGTAAAACGGCATGACCAGGCGTTACATCAAAATATAAATAGGCTTCCATTCTACGATCGTGTACGTGCGCCGGCATCGTATTCCAAATGGAACCAGGTTCCAAGATGGTTAGGCCCATCACCAACTGGCAAGATTGAATACCTTCATTATGAATGTATTTGTAGATTGTCCGGTGATTAGAGGTTTCTAACGTTCCCAATACGACCGTTTGTACTTGTTCTTTATCGAGTTTAGCACACGGATAATTTGCGTGGGCAGGCGAAGAAAGTATGTAAAATAAGGCTGGATTTTCTTTCGAATCTGAGCTAAAGCTTACTTCTTTGGTTTCTCTACCTACATATACAGCTCCTAATTTATCAATGCTAAATGCAACGCCGTCTGCTGTAATAGTACCTTTTCCGCCCACATTGATAATTCCCATTTCGCGACGCTCCAAGAAATAAGTAGCACGAAGTTTCTCAGGGTTAGGTAAATGTAAGGTTTTGGCGACTGGCATGGCTCCGCCGATAATCATGCGGTCATATATTGAGTACGTCAGATTTATTTGATCGGCGGAAAATATACGCTCAATCAAAAAGTTATCCCGTAATTCTTGATTTGTAAAAATTGATACTTCTTTTCTACTCGCCTCAAATCTGTAATCCATATTGGTCTTAGTTTTTTATTTCAAAGTTCAATTTCGTTCTTTTCTACTGTATCTTTAGGACTTATTCTGTTAAAATGTTTCTGGAGGATTTAAATCAAAATGTCTCTTTGCTAGGGTTTCGACGTGTCACAGATACGTCGGATCGATGGCGGCATTACGATTTAGAAATTGAAATTCAAGGAAATTGTATTGGTGAAGTTCATTCACAGGACCACTCAGGTATTCAGATTTGGGAGGATGTTTGGCAAACACGAAACGCGCAAATCATACATTTTCTGACTGCATTAACTAAGCCATTAAAATCTGTTTTTGCACGGGACACGCGCATTTTGCCCATTTCTGCAGAGACAGCACGTGATTTTTTGGAAGCTAATCACCTGATGGGATTTTCTAAAGGAGCGCTTTACCTGGGTTGCGTTGTGCCGCCGCACCGGCAATTCCGCGGGATTGGAAGTGATTATTCCTGGGAAGGAAATCCCTTAGTTGCCGTGGCTGTTTTTGGGAAACCTATGGTTATGAAGGAGGCAGGTATGGAAGGGGAGTTGTCAGGTGAATTAATCAAATTAGCTACACTGCCATCCATTCGTTTAGTTGGTGGTATCACCAAATTTTTAGACGCCTATCGAGCGATTCATCCTATTCATAATGTCATGACGTATATTGATTTGGATTGGAATTCGGGAAAGGGATTTTTGACTATCGGATTTAAAGTGATTGAAAAGATGCCGCCTTTATTATTCAAATTGGTTGATGGTAAACGTGTTGCCGTGACGCAATCTGCGGATGCAGAAGTTTGGACGAAAGGGAATTTAAAATTGAGATATTATTATGCCAACTAGCCTTTTGGTTTTATTGGGGCCAACAGCGAGTGGCAAAACAGCATTGGCAGTTGACCTAGCTAAACGCTTACACGGTGAAATAATCTCAGCTGATTCGCGACAAATATATAAAGGCTTGGATATTGGCACGGGTAAAGATTTGAACGAGTATGGTGACGTGCCATATCACTTGATTGACAACCATACCTTAGGTGATCATTATTCGGTTGCCCATTTTCAGAAAGAGGCTTATGATGCGATTCAAGATATTTTAAGTCGGGGAAAACAACCCATTTTATGTGGTGGAACAGGTTTGTATATGGAAGCTTTGTTATCCAATTATTCCTTTTCACACGTTCCGCATTTTTTGGATAAGCCAATTGCGCTTGATATATCTTACCGTGTTTTTGGTTTGAATCCGGACTTAAGTATTCGACGGCAGCGTATTTCTGCCCGTTTGCAAGCTCGACTTGCTCAGGGATTAATTGATGAAGTTGAAGGATTATTAGCTCAAGGCGCACTGGAAGCGGATTTTATACGGTTGGGTTTGGAGTATAAATGGATTATTCAATATTTGAGAGGAGAAATATCTCAGGAACGTTTTGAGGAAGG
>JAIXRT010000229.1 GCA_027485075.1 Cytophagaceae bacterium | reverse complement strand
TCGTTATTAAAGAAGATTAATCAATTGTATACGGGCCAGCTTAATTTTGAGCAAGTAGGTCAAGCCGGATTTGAGGCATTAAAAACGAATTACATCAGCTTTATGGAAGATGTGCTCGGTTTGCTAGAAGAGTTCCCTGAAAACCAGGACCAACTTATCAAAGGCATGTTGCAATTATATCAAGACTTTAAGGCCAACCGCCAGTATGACAAAGTGGATGAGATTCGTGCCAGTTTCAAATCCATGGGCTTATTAATTAAAGACATGAAAACCCGCATCGACTGGGGATACGAAGAATAATTATGTTTAGAGATTTAACACCCAACGTTCGTTTATTGATTCTCATTAACGTAGGTATGTTTTTGGCTAAATCGTTTTTGCCAGATGAATATCTAAGTTTACATTATTTTGGCGCGAAGGATTTTTATCCATTTCAGCTGGTTACCTACATGTTTGTGCATGGCAGCTTTTTTCACTTGCTGGGCAACATGTTTGGACTTTATATGTTCGGCTCTTTACTTGAGCGCATATGGGGGGCTCAGCGATTTCTATTCTTCTATTTCTTCTGCGGTATCGGTGCAGGTGTACTCTATATGGGGATCCAGCATTTTGTAGATTTTGCAGATATTCGACGCGCAACTGAACTTGTATTAAGCAATCCAAGCTCATTTAATTTAATGGACTACGCGCAGCATTATGCTGTGATTGGATCTCCGCAAGGTGTGGCGCTTAATATTGAATGGGTACATGCCAATTATGACGAATTTATCAATCGCAGTATTTTAGGGGGTGCCTCAGGATCAATATTTGGCATATTAATGGCGTTCGGGTACCTTTTCCCGAATTCAGAAATGTTTTTATTCCCACTTCCGATACCGATCAAAGCCAAATACTTTGTGAGTTTTTATGGCCTTTATGAACTTTATCAAGGCATCCAACAATACGAAGGAGATAATGTTGCTCACTTTGCACATATTGGTGGAATGATTTTTGCCGTGATTTTATTAAAATTTTGGGGAACAAAACGAAATAATTTCTATTGATATGCGCAGCATTTGGCAAGATATGAAGTTAATATTCCAGCAGCCCAATCGTGGTCTGATGCAGTTGATCGTGATCAATGTAGGAATTTTTATTGCCTTGATGCTCACAAAGGTTACCCTGATCCTAGCAGGAAAATCTGAATTGTTTGAGTCTTTTCTGGAACAACTTAGCTTATCATCTGCATTCGCAGATTTTAGTCGGAAACCGTGGACGTTTATAACCTATTTTTTCGTCCATGTGGATCTGATGCATGTGGTTTTCAACATGCTGTTTTTATATTGGTTTGGACAAATTTTACAGGATTTTTTAGGCCAAAACAAAACGATAAAATTATACTTCATTGGAGGTTTGGCTGGTGCAGTTACGTACATTGGCGCCTTGAATTCCATCCCTTATTACCTGAATCAAGGACCCATGTTTTTAATGGGGGCATCGGCAGGTGTATATGCGATCGTTACCGCCGCGGCCACTTTAAGGCCAAACTACACAGTCCATTTGTTTTTAATTGGGCCCATTGCAATTAAATACATTTCAGGTTTCTACGTAATCTGGTCCGTACTAGAAAGTGTCGGATCCAATGGCGGTGGGAATATTGCTCACTTAGGAGGAGCACTTGTGGGAGTACTTTTTGCATTATATAGCAAACGTACACAGACTGCTACCCAGCAAATAGAAAAAGTGCTAACTTATGTAACGGTCGCTGCACAAAAAACCGTGTCGATTACAACTTCAGAAGTAGTTGACGAAGAGGAACTTAACCAGATTTTGGATAAAATTTCTAAATCTGGATTTGATAGTTTAAGTAAATTAGAGAAAAAGAGATTGTTCCAAGCGAGTCAAAAAAATGAATAAGCCAGAAAAACATTTTTACCTTTGTATGGTTAATCTTTCACTTGAATAAATTTATATCGTGTCAACCCAATTCCCAGCCGGGCCTTTACTGAGCAAGATTCAATCCCCAGCGGATTTGCGCAAGCTTCCCGCGGATCAGCTTCCCGCTGTATGCCAGGAATTGAGGCAATATATCATTGATCATGTTTCTGTTAATGGAGGTCACTTCGGTGCCTCGTTAGGTGTCACAGAATTAACCGTAGCGCTACACTATGTGTTCAATACCCCCGACGACCAGTTGGTGTGGGACGTAGGTCATCAAGCATATGGGCATAAGATTTTAACGGGCCGACAGCCCGTATTTCATACGAACCGACTTTTCGGTGGAATTAGTGGATTCCCTAAACGTTCCGAAAGTAAATATGATGCATTCGGAGTAGGACACTCAAGTACGTCCATTTCTGCTGCTTTAGGTATGGCAGTTGCATCGCGATATAAGAAAGAATTCAATCGCCAGCATATAGCCGTTATTGGCGATGGTTCCATGACAGCGGGTATGGCGTTCGAAGCCATGAACCATGCAGGAGATATTCCAAATAACATGTTGATCATTTTAAATGACAACTGCATGGCCATTGATCCCAATGTAGGTGCGTTAAAGGAATATCTAACAGATATTACCACTTCGCACACCTATAATAAGGTAAAGGACGACGTATGGAACTTATTGGGCAAAATGTCCACTTTTGGTAAATCTGCTCAAGAAATTGTTTCCAAAATAGAAAATGGATTAAAAGCTACTTTGTTAAAGCAAAGTAACTTATTCGAGTCCCTCAACTTGCGTTATTTCGGACCCATTGATGGCCACGATGTGGATAACCTAGCGACAATTCTTCGCGATTTAAAGGATATTCCTGGACCCAAAATTTTACATTGCATCACCACAAAAGGTAAAGGATATTCGTTGGCTGAAAAAGATCAAACGCTTTGGCATGCGCCGGGCAAGTTTGATAAGATAACGGGCGAAATTCATAAAAAGACATTTGATAATCCACAGCCACCTAAATACCAGGAGGTTTTCGGTAATACCTTACTTGAGCTCGCGGAGAAAAATGAAAAAATCATGGGGGTCACGCCAGCGATGCCTTCCGGATCATCCATGAATATTATGATGCGTGCCATGCCCGAACGTGCATTTGACGTAGGCATCGCAGAACAACATGCCGTTACATTTTCAGCCGGCTTAGCCACACAAGGCTTAACCGTTTTTTGTAATATTTATAGTTCGTTTATGCAACGTGGATATGACCAAGTCATTCATGATGTATGTATCCAAAAACTACCCGTTATCTTTTGTTTAGATCGGGCAGGACTCGCTGGGGCAGACGGGGCAACACACCATGGCAACCTGGATTTAGCCTACATGCGCTGCATTCCAAACATGATCGTAGCTGCACCACGTAATGAACAAGAATTACGCAACATGATGTTTACAGCCCAGCTAGATTCATTTAAGGATATAGGCATGGCCATGTCGATTCGCTATCCACGCGGAGAGGGCGTTATGCCCGTTTGGCGGACTGATTTTGAGCGCTTGGAAATTGGGAAAGGCCAACAAGTCTTAGCCGGAAAACAAGTTGCTGTATTGTCCATTGGCCATATTGGTAATGAGGCAGAAAAAGCGTGTCATTTATTACGCGAACAAGGTTTAGAACCAGCTTTATTCGATATGCGTTTCGTAAAACCGCTCGATGAAGTGCTATTACATGATGTTTTCAAGGCATACCCCTCGGTAATCACCGTAGAAGATGCATCCATCGTAGGAGGCTTCGGTTCTGCCATTGCAGAATTCATGGTAGATAATAGGTATACCAACCAGCTGATCCGATTGGGAATTCCAGATTCACTAATCGAACACGGAGAACAAGCTGAATTATATCACCTATGTGGGATAGATTCCATTGGAATTGCACAAAAAATAGAGGAACTATACCAAGCAAAACCTGTACAAAAGGCTGTTCACTCTGTGGCCCACTAAATTCACGCGCGCTGATTTTTAATCAATTAGCACTTTTCAAAGAAATTATACCTACCTTTGCACCTTAAATTCCCCGACTAAGGAGAATTTTAATTCATTCAACGCCTACATTTTTATGCAAAGCATTCGTAACATTGCCATTATTGCCCACGTTGACCACGGTAAAACGACTCTTGTGGACAAAATTATTCATGCCTCTAAAATCTTCCGTGAAAACCAAGAATTTGGAGATTTGATCCTAGATAATAACGACTTAGAGCGTGAACGCGGTATTACGATTACGTCAAAAAACGTATCCGTTCGTTACAATGGGGTAAAAATTAACATCATTGACACACCTGGTCACGCCGACTTTGGCGGTGAGGTGGAGCGTGTGCTACGTATGGCAGATGGCGTTATCTTATTAGTAGATGCGTTCGAAGGCCCAATGCCTCAAACACGTTTTGTACTGTCAAAAGCAATCGCCTTAGGTTTAAAGCCAATCGTAATTGTTAATAAAGTAGATAAAGAAAACTGCCGTCCAGACGAAGTACACGAAAGTGTATTCGATTTGATGTTTAACTTAGACGCAACGGAAGATCAATTAGATTTTCCATGTATCTACGGTTCATCGAAGCAAGGATGGATGAGTACTGATTGGAAAAAGCCAACAGATAATATTATTCCATTATTGGATGCGATCATCGAGCACATACCTGCTTCTAAAGTTCAAGAAGGTACTCCTCAAATGCAGATTACGTCATTAGACTACTCATCTTTCGTAGGTCGTATCGCGATCGGTCGTTTGGAGCGAGGAACATTGACAGAAGGTATGCAAATTTCACTTTGCAAATCTGACGGTACAACGAAGAAAATGCGTATCAAAGAACTTCAGGTTTTCGAAGGTCTAGGAAAAGTTAAAGTAGAGAAAGTAGAATGCGGAGAGATTTGTGCAGTGACAGGTATCGAAGATTTCGAAATCGGTGACACGATCGCTGATGCAGAAAATCCAGAGGCTTTAGCGCGCATCGCGATCGATGAGCCTACGATGAACATGTTGTTCACGATCAATAACTCACCTTTCTTTGGTAAAGAGGGTAAATTAGTAACGTCACGTCACATCCGTGATCGTCTGTTCAAAGAGACTGAGAAAAACTTAGCCTTGAGAGTTGTTACAACGGAAAGCGAAGATAAGTTCTTAGTATTTGGACGTGGTATTCTTCACTTGTCCGTGTTAATCGAAACTATGCGTCGTGAAGGATATGAATTACAAGTAGGTCAGCCACAAGTTATCTTCAAAGAAGGTCCAAATGGCGAGCGTTTAGAGCCAATTGAATCATTGGTTGTAGACGTTCCTGCAGAAGTTGCTGGTAAAGTAATTGAATTAGCTACACAAGGAAAAGGCGAATTGTTGATCATGGAACCGAAAGGTGACTTACAACACTTAGAATTCAACATTCCATCTCGTGGTTTGATTGGCTTACGTTCTAAAGTGTTAACGGCCACTTTTGGGGAGGCGATCATGGCCCACCGTTTTATTCAATATGAAGAATTCAAAGGACCGATCCCAGGTCGTATTAACGGTTCATTAATCTCCATGAACACAGGTCCAGCGATTCCTTACGCAATTGATAAATTACAAGATAGAGGGGTGTTTTTCATCGATCCAGGTGAAGAGGTTTACACAGGAATGGTTGTAGGCGAGCACAATCGTCAAAATGATATCGAAGTTAACTTACAAGCATCGAAGCAATTAACAAACATGCGTGCTTCTGGTACAGATTCAAATACCAAAATTGCACCTAAGTTAAATTTCTCATTAGAAGAGTGTATGGAATTTATTCAGAAAGATGAATACTTAGAAATTACACCAAAATCTTTACGTATGCGTAAAATTTGGCTAGATCCAAATGAGCGTAAGCGTAACGAGAAGAAACCTAGCTAATTTATTTCAGGCTGCCTTCGGGCAGCCTTTTTTTTGATATAAACGGCAGGAACCTCCCCTAAAAAAGTTATCCCTCTATTCCTGAATCCACGCAACTGACCTAGCCGATATGCACTAGGCCGGCGTACAAAATACCAATGCGTTTGTGGCCAAAATTGAAGCCATCGCAAATCGCGCGTTGATTTAATAGGTTCAATAATCAAGTCGGTGATTCCAGTCATCCCGGGCTTGCAAGCTTCGCGGACAACATAAAATGTATGCGCACCAAAACGCCATACCTGTGGGAGCTTACGTGAAATGGTATCTTGCACATGTCTTTGTGTGAGCATGGGAATGACATTCGATTGCACCCAAGCTGGTGACATGGCTCCATAAAGAGCGGCATGAGTTCCAGAAACTTGAATAGCAACTGCCTGAGCTTGATGAACAGTGACAAATATTCCATCCTCAGGTGCCCAAAACCATTGGGGCACACTGATGGCTATCCACAAAATGGCCAAGCAATTTATTAATCTAATCTTCTGGAATCTCCACCATAACCCAAACAAAATGATCGATAAATAATAGGCTAAAAGCACGAAAAAATCAAGTTGAAGCAACGGAATCACCGGGTGAAAATAATCGGCAACAAAAAACAGAAGTCCATGAAAACAGGTAAAGCAAAGTTCCAATAAGTCCCCTAACCAAGAAATTGCCAACGGGCTTAAAGCCAAAAAAACAAATCCAACCCCAAGTGTAATACTTGAAATTAGAATCAACAGCGGATTTAACAAAAAGAAATGAACTGGATTCGGATATTGATGGAAATAAAAAATGACTAAAGGCCACGTGAGCGCCTGGGCTGCAATTGCGACACACGTGACCTCCCACATTTGATTGCAAATCCAATATCTACTACTAACCATTTTTTTAAGCCCACTTTGAAATAAAATCAGACCAAGTACGGCCATGTAGGACAACTGAAATCCTGCTTGAAAGAAATACTGTGGATCCCAAACCAAAAGAACTAAACAAGAAAATGCGAGTGTATTAACCGGATGATGGTTTAAGCGAAATGACCTAGCCCCCAAAACAATTGAAAACATCCAAGCTGAACGTAACACGGGACCTGAAAAACCAGTCATCCCTGCGTATGCCCATAAAAAAAGCATAATCAGCAAGAAATGTATCCAAGGCCACCGACGGAAAAACCCGAAAATAAATGCCAAGCCCACATATAAAAACCCCACATGCAAGCCCGAAACAGATAAGATATGAATTGCCCCTAACGAAGCATACCGCTGCATCGTTTCGAAATCAATCGAAGACGAGACCCCTAAAAACATAGCCTCCGCCACATCTCGATTGACACCCACAGGCAAGGCTCTCCGCAGCGCCAACTGAAAATATTCCCGGCCTTGACTCAGCCAATCCCAAGTGGATGCAGAACCCCCTAATTGAGCCCAATAGTCCTTTTTGGCATATATTTGACCGCCTACCCCCCTTTGGGTATAATATGATGGCCAGTCCATTCCGCCAGGAAAAAGTGGTCTTGAGATAGGATTTACATATCCTGAAATTAAATACCGTGCCCCCACCTTCGGCACTAGCGCTGTCTTGTCAAAATAAACCTTCCAATATCCAGTTCCGGCAATCCATATGCCCTGATCGCGCAAGGCAATTGCCTTGCCCATAACAGACCAGGTATTTGCTTTTTCAACTGGCTGACCGTCAACTTGTATAACACAAGCACGAGTAGATAAGTCGTATGCTAAAGCACTTGGAATCTGCACCTGCCCATAACGAAAAATACTGAGTGTAATTAATACAAGTGCAAGTAAAAACTCCGTTTGGACTAGACAGATGCAAAGGCCACAGGTAGCCAAGGGAGCCCAAGCCCACAATGGGCAATACCGAGCCATTAACGTCCCCGCAATCCAATATATGAGTAAACGAACGTAGGGAAACGGGCTAAAAAATGAATGCAAGACCTTAGGCGAAAAGGCCTAAAGGTAGAATTTTTTGATAGCGATATGTTCCTCAACTTGTTCAGGAACTAGATATTTTATGGATTGGCCATGTTGAATACACGTACGAATGTACGTTGCTGAAATCTGTAAAACTGGCGCATTGATCCGCGTTACCTGTTTATGTTGCCATAAATCACTCGTTGGCTCCTCCCCGCGTGGGTAAACGAAAAGACCATAATAATCAAGTATTTGGTGGTAGTTTTTCCAACTCGTAAACTGTTCCAAATTGTCTCCTCCAATAATTAACGAGAATGTGTATGTTGGATGCCGTGCCGACAAATGCGTAAGCGTATCAATCGTATAGGAAGGTTTGCTTAAGTGGAACTCGATATCGCAACTCTTAAATTTGAAATTATCCTCAATCGCACGCTCCACCATATCAAGCCGGTCAAACTCATGCAACAAGGATTTACTCTTTTTGTGGGGATTCTGAGGTGAGACAACAAACCAAATTTGGTCTAGATTCGTCTGATTTAATACCGCTTGCGCAACCATTAAGTGGCCATGATGAATGGGATTAAATGAACCGAAAAATAGGCCAATTTTCATATTAATGGGTAAGTTCGTCGAATAGTCGTTGGGCTTCCTTTACCGCATCCACCAGCTGATCGTTTACTAAAATAACATCAAATTTATCCTGGAAAGACCATTCAAACTTCATTTTAAAAATACGTTTAGAAAGCGATTCTTCCGTTTCCGTACCTCGCGTGCGCAAACGATCCTCCAAAATCTCAAGTGACGGAACTTTGACAAAAACAGCTAAAGCGCGTTCTTTGTAATAGTTCTTCAAAGCAAGCCCCCCTTTAACATCTACGTCAAAAATGACATGTTTCCCAGATGCCCAAATACGTTCAATTTCGGATTTCAAAGTGCCATAATAGGCCCCTGGATATACTTCCTCCCATTCAACAAAAGCATCTTCATCAATTTTTGTGCGAAATTCATCGGGCGTTAAAAAATAATAATCTTGCCCATCTTGCTCCGACCGACCACGCTTATCCCGTGTGCAAGCAGAAATAGAAAATCCAAGATTGGGATTATTCGCAAGTAATTGTTTGACGATTGTTGTTTTTCCTGAACCGGATGGCGCAGAGAATATAATTAATTTACCTTCCAAGGTGTTTGGCTTTGATTTAAGCTAACAAAATAAGGGAATTAAGATGGAAATAAGGATTAAAACCAAAAAAAGTTTTGTCTTTATACGCGCAAATAAGTCAGAAGGACACGAGACAGAACAATTGTTTTTAATTGCTTTTTTCAAGGATAACTCTAAATCATATCCCTCTTGGCAAGGCAAGCATTGATCTTTATTTGCCATAAAACGCGCTACTTCTTCATCAGTTGCTTCTTTATCTAATATCCGCTGAATTACCTGAAGACACTCTTTATGCTGGGTACAATTCGTTTTCATTCCTAATAGCTTACTTTGGACGACCCTTACGTAACAATCACGCGGGCCAAATTAGTTCAAATGATCAATGACAAAGTGTCAGACATATCCTTTTGTTTTGGCATAATTAGCCAACGACTCTTTCAAAAGTGCGCGCGCACGATGTAGTCGTGAACGAACCGTCCCAATGGGAATATTTAAAATCCGAGCCATTTCTTCGTAACTGAATTCTTCTAGGTCACAGAGAATAATAATCATACGAAAGTCTACTGGAAGGGCCTGGATGGCCGCCGTAATCTCATCTCCAAGCATTTCATTCACAGTCTCTGCTTGTAAATCAGCCTGGTATGCTGGCTCTGAATCCTCATCACCTGTGATGGATTGTTCCACCCATTCAAATTCGACTTTCGATGGCCCGCGCGATTTTTTGCGGTAATCATTAATGAAATTGTTCTTGAGAATTCGGAATAACCAGGCTTTGGCATACGTCCCCGGCTCAAACGAATGAATGAATCGATAGGCTTTCATACAAGTATCTTGAACTAAGTCCTGTGCCTCATCCTCGTCATTTGTTAATTTTAATGCGAAATTATACATCGCATCCATATGTGGGAAAAACTCCTGCTGAAAAATGGCATGAGCCTTTGCAGGTGAAATTTTCGAATCTAGTACTGGAATATCCATCGGTTAGGCATTTAGGCAAAATGTTGCACAGGCTACTACCTACAAATTCGAATCCAAAAAATAAACTGTTAATTCTCTGCCAAAAAGACTTATTGGCCGCGATTAAAAAATTCCAATAACCCGAAAACAAGAATCCCTAGTAAAGCAGAACTAATCGCCCGTAAAAGACTTAGTCCAAACAAAGCAAAGTCACTTGCCTCAAAAAGAAATAAGACCAAATGGTGAGTAACGAGCATCAATCCCACAAAAGAAAAAAACCATAACCACTTCATTTCAGCTAATGAGATCTCTGACCGCTCATCATATCCATTCGCAGGTGTTAAGATCCGAAAGAAAGTAGGGCGCAACAAAGCAACTAACACTGTACCGAATGCATGAAGCCCATGCGTATTGTAAAAAACATCAATAAGCCAGCCTGAAAAAAAAGCCACCACGAGCAGCAATGGAGTCGAAGTGCGCATGGGCGCTTTGATAATTACCCATAGATAAATAAAACAAAAGGCCACATTAGCTAAAGCAATATCACGCAAAAACAAAACTTGCATGGCCATCGCCGCCAAGGCTCCAAGAATCCATTTCACCGACAAACTCGCATTCATGCTATTCCGCTTTAGGTTTATTTTGTTCCAATTTGGCTTGTTGGTACGCCAATCGATTCTTGATCACATACACATACTGCAACGTAGAAAACTGGGTCAGCAACATGACTTTAATATCGTGAAATGTATCATCCTTTTCCTTTCCTACTTTGGCTACTATACCAATAGGTACATTAGGCGGGAAAACAGCATTATAGTCAGACGTCACCACGGTATCCCCTTTCGTAACCTTTTTATATTTCGACACATCCATAAGCTCCCCAACCTCGGCTTGATAGCCAGACCATTTCATGTATCCCAACTCGCCAGATGATTTCAATTTAGCAGAGACTGTGTTACTCGTATGTAAGACAGAAACAATTAGCGATAAATTCGCGGTACTTGACATGACTTTCCCCACGATTCCCGTGGATGAAATAACCGCCATCCCCGGCTTAATGCCATCGGATAAACCTTTGTCAATTGTCAAGTAATTTTGGGAGAGTTGGGTCGTTTGATCAATCACCTTACAAGCAATCGCTTGGTAACGATTCATTAGCGCGGCACTCGCAAAATAAGGAATTTTTCCCGCAGGCTGTTGCTGACTTCGTAACTGTAAAATCTGCGTGTGTAAGCGCGCATTTTCAGCAGCTAATTGGCCATTAACAATACGTAATTGATGATACTTTTTAACTTCTTGCGTCGTAGATAAAATGGAGGCCGCCCACTGATTCGTGGTATTAAAATACCAGGTATGTTGGTACGAATTATAACTAAATATAGCCCAAAGATTCACAATTTCCAGCACCAAAAACAGGAGGAATGTCCGCTGTCTCCCTAGGAATTGGAACAATTGGTTCATGCCAAACGCGATTTAAATGGGGAAGAAAAACTAGGTGATTAAAACAGGCTTATATTTTTCCAAGTTTTTCAAGATCTCACCCGTACCACGAACAACCGCTTTCAACGGATCGTCTGCCACGTGCACTTTTAATTGAGTTTTCTTCTCGATACGTTTGTCCAAACCATGTAACATCGCACCACCACCGGCTAAGTGAATACCGTTGTGGAATATATCACCGGAAAGTTCAGCTGGAGCACGTTGTAAGGTTTCCATAATAGCAACCTCAATCTTCGTAATCGAACTATCTAATGCATAGGCAATCTCAGAATAGTTGATCAAAATTTCTTTAGGAATACCTGTCATTTGATCACGACCACGAATTTCAAAATCAGCTGGCGGATTATCTAGTTCAGGTAATGCAGCACCTACTTGAATTTTAATTTGTTCTGCGGAACGCTCACCGATAACCAACTTGTGTTCGCGCAATAAATAATCTTTAATGTCTCGCGTGAATTCATCACCTGCGACACGAATTGAATTTTCAACAACAATACCACTTAATGAGATAATCGCAACCTCCGTTGTTCCACCTCCAATATCAACAACTAATGAGCCATTTGGCTGTTCAATATCAATACCAATACCAATCGCAGCAGCAATCGGCTCATGCACCATGTAAACCTCACGTGCACCAGCATGCTCTGCTGAATCTTTTACCGCACGTTTCTCAACCTCCGTAATACCAGATGGAATACAAATAACCATGCGCAAGGCAGGGGTGAAAAAGGAATTTCCCTTATCCATCATTTTGATTAACCCACGCATCATTAATTCCGCCGCGGTAAAGTCCGCAATTACTCCATCCTTAAGCGGACGAATCGTCTTAATGTTATCATTGGTTTTTTCATGCATCATCATCGCTTGTCGTCCAACAGCCAATACTTTATTGGTGTTACGATCGAGGGCGATGATCGATGGCTCATCGACAACCACTTGGTCTTTGTGAATAATCAAGGTATTTGCAGTTCCTAAATCGATTGCAATGTCCTTTGTGAGGAAATTAAATAGTCCCATGGTGTTTCAAAAAAAGGGCGTCTATGCGCCTCCTAATTTCATAAAAAACAAATTTACAGATAAAAAATGACCTAATAATTTATTTTATTTCAATTTTCTGCCAACTCTAAAAATAATTATAAAAAATAGCCTAGCACAGCTTTACAAACAACCAAAATCCTTCAAATGTAGCTTATGGGTATATTACAATAAAATACACTAAAAATGATTTGCCAATTTAGCCAAAAAATTACCTAAAATAATTTGGAATTATTATCTGATTTATTAGTTTTGTCCAAGTTTTGTAAATCAAACTAGTGTTTAAAGCCAATAATTGCAAATTATATGGAAGATTATAATAAAATCATAGAGTCCCTTGGGGTGAAATTTATCAAGGCCCGCAACATTAGAATATTACAACCTATTCGCATCAAAAATTACTATGATGTAGAAAACTCCCTCTTGATTTTGTACAAAGGAGAGGTTTCATTTGGGGAAGAAGAGACTCCAGTTGAGGAAGGCGATATGCTTTTTATTCCCGGCGGTAAAATGATTAGCGTTACCTACGGAAATGCAGAAAAACCAAAGGCTGTTAACAACGAGGAATTCATGACGCATCGTGAATTGTATTTCGACCTAAACATGGATTCATCCCTTGTAGGTTCGCACAACAATTCATTTGGAATGGTCGCTTTCGAAGCGAAAGTATTTGATTCCGTTAATTTCTTTACATCCCTAGATATTCCTCCATTCCTAATAAAGAAAGACGAAAAACTTGCGCAGACGATCAAAGAGATCTTGCTCGAGGACATGTCAGACGAAATAGGTAAAGGTCGTATCATTAAAATCAAAACGGAGGAAATTGTAATTGAAGTCATTCGATACATTATCCAAAACCGTTTATTCGTTGAGCAACTTGCCACAAACAGTACCTATTTCAAAGATCCGCGTTTGATAGACATATTTGCATATATCAAAGACCATATCGGTGGTGATTTGTCGAATAAGGTTTTGGCGAATGTGGCCAACGTATCCGAAGATTACGTAGGTCAATATTTTAAAATGTTGACAGGGATCAATCCACAAGATTACATCGAATACCAACGCATGGAAGCGGCTGTAGGCCTTCTTCGTACCACCAAAAAATCAATTCGTGCAATTGGTTCAGAGGTTGGCTATAAAGACACAGCATATTTCTGCCGTCGATTCAAAATGATGTTTGGTATTCCAGCAGGAAAAATGAGACGCCGCGAATCGTTAATGAACATCTAAGCGTTCTGCTTCATACAAAAAAGGCCCGATTTCGTCGGGCCTTTTTTTATGCTATAATAAGTATTTCAACTTCACTAACTCACGCTCAGTTAAGTAGCGCCAGCTTCCACGAGGCAAATCCTTTTTAGTTAAGCCTGCAAACGTGGTACGATCTAGTTTTGTCACTTCATAACCTAAGTGTTCAAAAATACGACGTACAATCCGGTTTTTCCCTGAGTGAATTTTTACACCAATGACGTAGCCATCGGGAGTTACTTTCGCCAAATCATCTACTTTGATCTCTCCGTCTTCCAATTTCAAACCTTCTTTGATTTTTTCAAAATCTTCGTCGGTCAACGGCTTATCTAACTCAGCTTGATAAATTTTTTCGATTTCATTCGAAGGGTGCGTCAACTTATCCGCCAACTCACCATCGTTTGTTAAAAGAATTAAACCCGTTGTATTTCGGTCCAATCT
>JAIXRT010000173.1 GCA_027485075.1 Cytophagaceae bacterium | reverse complement strand
GTAATATTCGTTATCGTTGCATTTCGACAGGATGATTGATTATTTGTTCCTGCGGCTGAAGTTAAGGTAATTGTATTGTTCGATAAATTAACCACGATTGTTCCCTGAACTTTTGTGGGATTACAGCCGCCAGTCAGGGTTACTTCATAATTAAATGTACCCGCCTGCGTAGGTGTTCCACTAATCGTTACTACATTGTTATTCCACAAACCCTGTACACCCTGAGGAAGTCCAGTAACATTTGCACCGGTTGCTCCAGTCGTTGCATAGGTAATATTCGTAATGGGTGTACTATTGCATATGGACTGACTATTCGTACCTGCAGCTGAGCTCAATACAATAGAACTCGTAACGGTGCTGATGACGGAAGCGGAAGATGCGCCGGTTACCTTGCCAATGGTTGCATTATAATTGGCTGCGATTTCTTGGGTAGAAAGTACGCGATTGTAAACAATGACATTGGCAATGTAGCCCAACCAAAAATCTTTGTCATACCGCGTCCGACCAATCATGATATCCCAGGCATGCGTCGTTTTACCAGTTCTTGTTGTTATTGGCGTGGTAGACCCATTTAAGTAAAATTTAATAGAGCCAGCTCCAGCGTTATCAGCTGGATTACTCACAACCGTTAAAACGTACCAGGTGCTCGTGCTGGTAAATGTAGAATTTGTAGTACCTATATCTCCATTATCATTGTTATCAAAATAGAAATGGAGACCATTATTTGAAGAGCGATTGATTGGTTGCGTACCAATATAAAATCCATTCCAATCTATTGATGGAGTGCCACGATTTGCAAAGGTAGTAATCAATCCCCTATTCCAATTTGCTCCATAAGCTTCAAGACTTCTAAATGCTAATTGAAAACTCATGGTATTCGAGGGCTTCCACCCGGTGGTTATATGTTGATCAGTCCCATTAAAGTTAAACACACCGCCATTGGTAGCATTCCAGCTCGCATTCGCATTTCCCTGACTAATAAATCCTTGCATGGTACCATCTCTACCTTTTCCACTTAAATCCTTTATAGTAGCATTCTCCCCACGATATGAGTTTGGATTGGTGGCATCGTAATAAAATTCAGATCCCGCAACCATTTCGCTAACCGTGCTATTACTACATTGGACATAAATTTGATCCCCATTATTCAATGTGTTGGTGGTATATTTAACGCCTGTGGCACCTGGAATGGCAGTTCCATTTAAATACCATTGGAAGTATATTTGTCCTCCAAAACCGCTCGGATTCGCCGTAAATTCAACAGAAGTTCCTGAACAGATCGTACCTGAAGGTAGTTGGGATACAGTCACAGATTGCGCATATGTATGCGCAATCACTAATAAGAAGGCAAAAACCAGGAATATATTTTTCATCTTAATTAGTAGCATTTTTTTATTTCTATAGTCCAAAGCGCGATTTTAATGCATTGAAATTAAATGCTACATCGGACGAACTTAAGGCACGATTGTATATTCTTAACATCGCAATTTTACCCTTGAAGTCACCCCAACCCAAGGAAGATGTACCAATATAAATAGGTGTATTACTGGTGTTTAACGTGCGGCTTGCTGCCCCGGAAGAAGTTCCAACTTGAACTCCATTGACAAAAACCGCGTGGTTTGTCGTCCCTTCATAGGAGATGATTACTTGGTACCACGTATTCGTTGATAAAACCGTTGATCCTTGAGTAAAACCGCCATAAGGGTGATTTATCAAATAATTTTGGTAGGACATCATTTCAAATAATTGATCTGCTGATGCACTTCCAATTGTCATGATTGCATTTGCACTTGTATTAGTAAACTTAACCCATGCTTCAAATGACCTAGCGGCAGATCCCGCAATTCCGGAATTAGCAATAGATCTTCCATATAAGCCCGTAGTAACAAGCGAACCACCGCCATCTGTACTATAAGCAGGATTTCCACTCGTCGAATAAGATGAACTGGTAAAAAAGTTGATGTGATTCGTACCCACCAGCGTACTCCAAACATTTCCAGATCCTGCGTAACTCGATGAATTTGCCGCATCTACATGGAAGACCAGTCCATTGGTAATAATCAATGAAGGAACAGTAACTACGGGCGCAACATAATTATTATTACTCCCAAAAATCGTTCGTTGGGCATTAGAGACGAAAGTAGAAAGAACGAATACTAAAGTGATTATTCTTTTCATAAGCCGAAAGCCACTTTTTGAGCATTGTAAATAGCTGTGATGTTCTGCGAGGTTAATGCCGCATTATAAATCATGGCTGTACCTATTTTACCTCTATAATTTCTACCTGGATCAGTAATAGGATCCCTACCAATGAAGAATCTATTGTTGTTAGATGCCGCGTGCGAATAATTATGAGAATTAGTGGAACTACCAGCTGCATTAAATAAATAGACCTCTGCTTTTGAACTGCTAATTGATACCGCAATCATAGACCATTGATTATTGGGTACAAGCAAAGTTTGAGGGCATGAATCATATTGATTCCAGTTATATAAAACATAATGCTCTTGACTTCCACTAGGTTTGCCTCCTAAAAGTAATCCTGTTACTTGATTATTTCCTCCTTGACCCCGGTTCATGATAATACCGCTATAATCGGGACATCCAACTGCAGGATTTACCCAGGCTATAAATGTCGCAGCAGATAAATTAATTGCAGTTGTAGGGGTAGCGTAAGCACCACTCGTACCATCAAATGTGAAACTTCCAGATCCATTAGCGAGGGAACTTTGTCCAAAAATAAGTTTAGTAGATAATGTGACATTATTTGCTGGTATCACACCGCTAATATCTGACCAAGTAGTTCCTGAACCGGAATAGGATGCTGTTCTAGTTGCATCCAAATACATTTTAAGTTCTGTCGTCACTGGATTTGTACCCGTTGGTACATCAACAAATACAAATGGGGGTGCCACATAATTATTATTACTGCCAAACATGGCGCGCTGCGCAGTTGCCACATGTGACATTAGTAACCCTACACTTATAAGAAAACAAAAAATCGATTTCACTTGATTGCTTAGATTAAGGTTAGTACGCGTAATCAAATTGAATTCGATCGCCAGCAAGTAGCGCATACGACCCATTTGATCCCGGTACGTAGGTCACAGTAGTTCCACTGACTGAATAGGCTAGGTTATTCGTTCGAACTCCATTAATAAACATCCAAACATTGTCTAGTGAATTTGCATTCGTTAAAGGTGTTTGGGTTAACGTGAAAGTTAATTGGTTGGCAGTTGCTGAAAATTGATCTGTCGTTGGTCTTACAGCAGCCGAAATCGAGATGGACCCACTACTGTTCGTTATAGTAATGCCTGTTCCAGGAGACAAATTTGCCAATGTAAATCCTGTTCCATTTCCAATCAGGATCTGTCCATTTGTTGGCGCCGTGGTAACACCCGTTCCACCACTGGCTACCGGAACTGTTCCTAGCGATAAGGCATTACTCGTAATACTCAATGGACTAGTTGCCGAAGTAATTCGATTGGTATAAGCCGTATTCCAATTAGTTTGACTAGTAGTGGTAGGAATTTCATAACCCGTACTTAAGGACAAGGCCAACGTTCCAGAGCTTGTAATTGGGCTTCCAGTGACAGTCAATCCCGTAGGTGTGGTCATGGCAACCGAAGTGACACCGGTGGCTGAGGCATTGGTCCAACTAGGCACACCAGAAGCTAAGGTCAAAATTTGACCATCATTCCCTTTCGCTAATAATCCAGTTGCTCCTGCTCCTGTTTGATACGGTATAGAACCAGCAGCCCCTCCGGCGATATTATTCGCCGTAATCGTTGCTGTAGATCCATATCCTTGACCTATGTTCCAAAAATAAGTGGTTCCGTCAAAATAGAAGTTTAAGATATCTTTTGCATTTGCTGCTGAAGATAAAGCAATCGTCGTCGTCGATGTAGAACCCAACACTTTATTCGTACCTGAAGGTAAAGTTAATGTCCGTCCTCCCGTTCCATCTTGTGTAATCACCAAAGTTCCATACGATCCTGATGCAGGAGCCGGTGAAAAACTTAAGGTTCTATTGCCGCCTAACGTAACACC
Source organism: Cytophagaceae bacterium (assembly GCA_027485075.1). Taxonomy (GTDB): domain Bacteria; phylum Bacteroidota; class Bacteroidia; order Cytophagales; family Spirosomataceae; genus Aquirufa. The sequence goes on along the minus strand of JAIXRT010000173.1, from coordinate 1,724 downwards.
GGCATTCAAACCGCTCGTAGGATTCCAAGAAATCGTAGCCGCATCGGTCAAGTTTTGTGGTGCGGATGCATAAATAGGAGCCGTAACGGTTCCCGTAAACGTTGGTGATGCAATTGGCGCGGCACCTAAGGCCGTCAAAGCAGCTGAAGCACTTGTAGCACCCGTTCCTCCGTTGGCCAAGGCAACAGTTCCTGTTACATTGGCTGCCGTACCTGTTGTGTTTTGATTTAAGGTAGGTACATCGGCAGCTTGGATCGCTGACAAACGCGCATCAGTTCCATCACTTCGTAGATACCTTCCTGAGATCTGCGTTCCTGTTAAGACATTAATAGCGGCTTGTTGGGATGTAACTCCTGTTCCACCTGCCGTTAATGGCAAGGTTCCCGTTGTTAAAGCACTTGAACTACTCGCGTAAACGGCTCCCCCACTCGTCAAGGAACTTAAACCCGTACCACCATTGGCTACAGGAACTACGCCAGAAATGGTATTCGCCGAGTTAGCTGGTGCTGCCCAATAAGCGACCCCACTTCCAGTGGCATCATACGTCAATACATGACCTGCTGTAACAGGTGCCACCGAACTGATCGGTGTACCCCGTAATTTGACAACCGAAGGACTTGCTGCTGTTCCAGCTAAATCGCCCGATAATTGTACTTTTCCTTTCGTAGTCCCATCAGCATCTGCAATCGTCGCTGAAGAAACTTGCGCATCCACATAGGTCTTAACCGCATTTTGCGTTGGATATAATGTCGTGCTCGTTCCTAAGGCAGCATTTGATTTATTAGCTGCATCTTCTTTTAAAGCTAAGGATGTTGTCACATCGCTTGCATTCGCCTTCAGTGCTAAACCGGGAACAGTAGGTAAGCTTGCTGTTCCTGCTAAATCTCCAGCCAATTGAATCTTCCCTCTTGTCGTCGCATCTGCATCCACGATGGTTGCTGAGGAAACTTGCGCATCCACATAGGTCTTCACGGCATTTTGCGTTGGGTATAATGTCGTGCTCGTTCCTAAAGCACCGTTCGATTTATTCGAAAGATCTTCTTTTAATAATAAACCTGGGACAGTTGGGCTGGTGGCGGTACCTCCTAAATCCCCTGTCAATTTTACAATCCCTTTGGTAGATGACGATGCATCTGCTGCTCCAGCTGAAACCTGCGCATCAACGTATGCAGTCGTAGCTAGCTTCGTCGAATTATCCCCTAATGTTGGTGTCGGCGCTGTAGGTGTTCCCGTAAAAGCAGGCGATGCGATATTTGCTTTTGCATCAACTGCCGCTTGTAAGGCAATGCCAGCGGTCGCCGCCTGTACAAAAGCAGTAGTAGCTATTTTCGTCGAATTATCGGCGGATGCTGGTGTAGGTGCCGTAGGTACACCCGTAAATGCAGGCGATGCGATATTTGCCTTATTTGCTAAAGCAGGTACCGTTGGGTTGGTCGCCGTTCCACCCAAGTCTCCGGCCAGTTGTACTTTACCAGCCGCCAAAGTCGTTGCATCAGGTACGCCACTAGTCGCAATTTGTGAGACAACTTGATCCACATAAGCTTTCGCTGCCTTCTGACTTGGATACGCTTGGTCTGATGGATTTGCACCACCTAAATTGGTAGCTGTAGATTTATTGGATTGCATTTCCGCCACACCTGTTAGATTACTAACCGTATTGTTCGTGTTGTTAATCTGTCCCTGCAAACCACCAATCTGCGCATTCATCGTGTTATTCGTAGCGG
>JAIXRT010000278.1 GCA_027485075.1 Cytophagaceae bacterium | reverse complement strand
TAGACGCTGGACGCTGGGCGTTAGATCTATTTTGTAGAGACGCGATACTTCGCGTCTAATGCTCCAAAAAAAACGCGATGTATCGCGTCTCTACAGTTCTTGTGGAACAAAAAGACTGCCTTCGCCGTTTACCTCTTGAAAACAATATTTTTTGACCTACCAATACCGAATTTTCGAGTCCACCGCTACCCTTCCTACAGACTGGAACCACGTAGCCGCACAAAGTTTATTTCTACAATCAGCCTACCTGCGCGTCCTTGAAAATTCAGCACCAACTAACATTACATGTCAATTCATTGGTGTATATCACTCAGATGCATTAATTGCTACGGCAATGTTGCAGCATCTCGATTTAGGAAAATTAGATGGGTATGGAAATCGCGATCACGGGCTATTAACCATCGCCCGAAATTTCCTCTTCAAACGCTATGCCTCGAAACTTGCGATCATTGGGAATAATATGTTAACTGGCCAACACGCCATTTCATGTAGTCCAGAGGCTAATCCACGCGATGTCATCGCTGGCCTAAATGACCTGGTTAATACATTAAATCCATCACCTCATCTCACTATTCTTAAAGATTTTGAGCCGATTGACGCTACATTGTTTGAGCAGGTTTCCTTCCAAAAAAGCCTTAAATTCAGCTCTCAGCCCAATATGTTTATGAAGCTACGCTCCGATTGGAAAGAAGAGGCCGACTACCTGAACGCATTAACCAAAAAATACCGAGACCAATACAAACGCGCACGTAAAAAAGCAGCAGGTATCGAAAAGCGGCAGTTAACCCTAGCAGAAATTAAAGAGCTAGAAAATGAAATTTACACGCTGTACCATCACGTCGCAGACCACGCGCCATTCAACACCTTTTTCTTAGCGAAAAACCACTTCTACTCACTTAAAAAAGAATTGGGGGCCGACTTCCGATTTTTCGCCTATTTTGAAAACGGGGAATTAATTGGGTTCAATACACTCATTCACCACGATGAGATTCTAGAAACCTACTTCCTCGGATACGACGACAAAATCCAAAAGGAAAAAATGCTCTACCTCAATATGCTATATGACATGATTGGGTGCAGTATACATAATGGATTTAAACGCATCAACTTTGGACGAACAGCGATGGAAATCAAAAGCTCCATTGGTGCCAAACCCGAACAATTATTCGGCTGGATGCAACACAAAAATCATTGGATCAATAAAAATCTAGGGTTCTTTTTCAATCTACTTGAACCTGAGGCCAAATGGACAGCACGCAATCCCTTTAAAGAACTACATTAAGGCTTTTTGATCACAAATTCATCACCCACTACCCCATCCGATTGAATCCACTTTAGGTTGAAGGTTCGCTTGTCAACATCCAAGATAACGGATCCGCCAATTTTGTTATTGGTATACACAGAAGACTTCATGGGAAAACCAGGACGCTGACCGCCCACTTTTCCACCTGACCCATTCACCACATAAATTACCCCTTGGCCTTTCGGACCTACGACATATTGATTAGGCGAGGTAGACGTTGCCACGACATGCGTCGCCGCATCAAACGAATCATTCACTCCCCAGTGTCCACGCATCGGATAACTGCGTTCATACACATGGCTATGCCCAGCAATGACTAAATCAACATTATATTGCTCAAAAAGTGGGTTAACATGTTCACGCAAATGCTTCATATCCAATTCCGTGTCGGAATCGTGCGAACCTTTGGAATACGGAGGCTTGTGAAAATACACCACCACCCAAGGTAATTTATTGGCCGCCAAATCTGCCTTCAACCACTCGTATTGCATGCCTTTTCCATCCATGAGTTGCAATCCAGTCACATCGCGCATCTCGGTATCCAAGGCTACTAAATGCACTGGGCCATAATTCACGGAATAATAGGACTCAGCACCCGAAGGCAAACCACCTGCCTCACCCTGAATAGGCATATTAAAAATCTTGAAATACGGAGGGACTGTCGGATCATGTTTCCCTGCATAATCATGATTTCCAGGAGATGGATAAATAGGTAGATTTTGCAAAAACGCATTTTGATATACATCAAATACATTTTTTTGATACTCTTCATCCTTCCCATTATTATAAGCATTATCGCCCAACCAAATCCAAGCATCTGGACGATTACCACGGGTATATGCTTCAATCGAATTCATGACAGCCTTTTGGCTAGCTGAACCATCTCCAAAATCACCCAAAGCCCAAATCCGTACTTTTTTAGAAGAACCAAAAGCAGGCGCAGTTACCACGTAACGATCCTCCGTAAATGATTTTGAATCAATCTGATATGCATACTTTGTAGCAGGTTTTAAATGTTGTAAAGATACCACATGATCAATTACCCGATTCGTATCTACAGCAGTAAACACCTTACCTGATGCACGGTAATACACCAAACTAGCCACCGGGGTATCTGTCCGCCAATGCACCAAAACAGACGTTGGTGTCACCGATTGCAAATAAGGACCACGAACAATTTGCGCTTGTTGTGCCCAAGCGAATTGAGCACAAAAAAGCAAAAACAATAACCGCATATAAATTAATTTTAAACTCCTAAACTCCAACCATCCCGGTACGTACGCTTCACAAATTGATTCGCCGCATCGAAATTAGTCACGCGCATATTCTCATTATCCCAAAGTAATTTAGTGTTCGAACCTGGATAATGCATTCCTTTTCCCGTAGGACGTGGAAAAGGCATATCCGCCACGCGAATCGCTAAATTAGCCATTAAAATAGCTTCAGTCAACGGACCTGCTAACTCAAATGGTGAACTCAATTCTTTATTTCCATATCCAGCAATCGCTCCTTCCACCCATTGGGCATAGTGACCATCCGCACTTCCCGGTACACGCTCCAGCTTTTGCTTCACTTTCACTTCTTGATTTCTCGACAATGGCAATAAACGCGGATTAGCTGCATATTCACTGGCCATCATTTTTCCTTTGGTGCCGATAAATAAAATACCAGAATTACCATCACCAAACATTTCATCTGGCCCTAACTCTTCTGGTCTCTCAGGCTTAATACCACCATCCATCCAATGCATGGTTACTGGACCTTTTGTCTTTTTCGTTTTCGGGAATGTCAATGTCGCATGGCTCGAAGGAGGACAGCTATCAGGAAAAACACCGCGCTGACCAAATGCCGTAAAGACACTACCCACACTCGCTTGCACATCCGAGGCATATTTCAAACCCAATACACGAAACGGAGCTTCCATTAAGTGGCAACCTAAATCGCCCAAGGCTCCTGTGCCGTAATCCCACCATCCGCGCCATGAGCCCGGAATTAAATTATCCACATAGTCTTTATATGGAGCCGTACCTAACCACAAATCCCAATCTAAGCCTGATGGCACCGGTGGTTTGGCCGTAGACCATGGGATACCCTGTGGCCAGATGGGACGATTTGTCCAAATTTTTACTGTATGTACATCGCCGATAATCCCTGCGTCATACCATTCCACTAACTGGCGTACACCATCTCCCGAAGAACCCTGGTTTCCCATCTGGGTAACCACTTTATATTTGTCGGCAGCAGCCGTCAACATCCGTGCCTCGTAAATATCGTGTGTCAGCGGTTTTTGCACATACACGTGCTTGCCTAACTGCATGGCAGCCATCGCCTGAACGGCGTGATTATGATCGGGAGTTGATACCGAAACGGCATCGAAATTTTTCGATTCAACTTCCATCAACTTCCGCCAATCTTTATAATATTTTGCTTTCGGATAGGCAGCTACAGAATCTTTGGCTTGTCGGTCATCTACGTCACACAAAAAGGCAATCTCTGCCTTCCCACTCTCATAGAACTTGCGTAAATCCGACTTCCCTTTTCCACCCACACCGATACCCGCTACGATCAATTTATCACTTGGGGCTAGAAAACCTTTTCCGCCCAATACATGTCTTGGAACTATAAAAAAACTGGATGCTAAGGCGCTTTTCTCCAAAAAGCTTCGTCTAGATACGCTCATATTTGAATAGTTTAATAGGTTTTTGTTGGCCTAATTTAAAGATAATTAACTACTAATCAGCTCATTGATGAAAAAAAAACGCTACCATTCTAGTAGCGTTTTTTCACAAAAGGTTTACAAACTAGTAACCTGCATTTTGCTTCAGATAACCTGTTAAGTTAGATGCACCATCAATCGCCGTTTGCGGGATTGGGAAAATGCGCTTATTCTTATTTTTATCTGTTTTCTCCGTCCAGCTGTCCTCATACTTTTCGAAACGAATTAAATCCGTACGACGTTGCATTTCCCAGTAGAACTCAAATCCACGCTCACGCAATAACAAATCTAAGTTGATGCTTGAAAGCGCTGTAGCAGGCGAATTAGCTGTACGCGATAAACGTACCTTATTCACATCAGCAAGTGCGCCAGCCACATCATTTGACTTACGCAACTTAGCCTCTGCACGCATTAAATACACATCTGCTAAACGTACAATCATGATATCCGCTTCACCGAAGTTACGGCCAGATGCAGATTTGTTCGAGAACTCATATTTAATTACCCGATAACCTGTGCTGTAATCACTGCCTTCCGTGGTATAGTCAACCTTCTCTGTATGAATAACCATTGGATTTCCTTTGCCGCGTGAATTAGCAATTTTACCTACCTGTAATGATTTTCCATCTGCACATCGCACGAAGGCACCACTCCGTAAGATCAATCCATATTGCTGCCCACGTAAAATTCCTCGGTCAATTTTATAGGTAGCTGGATCCACACATTGATTATCCTCTTGCTTTACATTTTGTTTGTAAAAACGAGGATCTGCTACCGCTGGATCTACTGCACCATACGCAGAAACCCATGTCTGATAAAATGTAGGCGTAATTGCCGGACCGTCGGTTCCGTTTGCCGCAGGGAATGCTGGCAATGGACGCTGATCATTTGCTAAAGAGAAGTAAGCCAAACGGTTATGTCCGTTCAATTCTGCCCGCTGATCTACCGCTAGAATCAATTCTTTATTCCCGTGATTCGCATTACTAAAAATATCCCAATAATCAGTTGACAAGGCATATTGACCCGAGTTAATGATCTTATCCGTGTATTCAACCACCTTGTCCATATCCTCGGCCTTGTGCGTTGGCGTACCATATACGTCACGCCAAACCGCAGCATTTAGATGCAGACGAGCCAACAAACCCCAAGCACCACCTTTGGTTAAGCGACCTGGACCTGCTGTCGTAGTTAATTGTGGCTCAACGGCCAATAATTCACTTTTGATGTAGGCGATGGCTGCCTCACCACGAAGAATCGTCGTTACCTCACTTAAATCATCTTTTTGAAAGGCTAATCCGAATAAATCCAACATCACCATGTTGTAATACGCGCGCATCCCTCTTGCTTCAGCTAAATACAATTTAGCATTGCCATCCGTATTCAATTTCAAGGAATTGATCGCCGTTACTGATCTAGAAATACCAGCTAAAACAGCATTCCACGTATTACGTACGTTTGGATCTGTACTGGTTGTCTCGTGTCTATGCAGTGACAAGTATATTCCATTATCACCCCAATCAGTTCCTCCACGGTAAGGCAAAATCGCTTCATCCGTTGAGATTTCTTGCAACGCAAACATAGTCGTATGTTGGAAGATTGTTGGCAATAAAGCATATACCGGAGCAATCATTCCATCCGCTGCTTGCTTATCAGTTAAATTCGCAGCATTGTATTCATCTAATACAATTTCATTCAAATCGGAGCAACCTACTAAGGTTGTCATCCCTACCATTAACATGGCTATATTTCTAAACTTTTTCATTTCTATGTAGGTATTCAAATTAGAATGTAAGATTTAAACCAACGATCAAAGATTTCGCTTTCGGGTAGCTTAGGTAATCAATACCGTAAGATAATACCCCGTTAATTGAGTTATCCTTGTTAACTTCTGGATCATATCCATCGTACTTTGTTTTAACCCATAGGTTTTGACCTGTAACGGATAAACGTGCACTTGAGATAAATTTGCTGATTCCCAACTTAGCCGTTGGCAATTGATAACCCAAGGTCATGTTATTCAAACGCAAGAATGCACCATCTTTCAAAAAGCGCGTAGAAACTGGCGCAGCGTTATTGATGGATTCTTTTGCATCTGCATAAGCTGCTGGAGTAACGTTCGTATTTTTTGAGATTCTCAACTTGTAAAACGAAGCATTGGCCGTATTGTCATAGATTTTATTTCCTGACACACCATTGAACTGCATCGAAAAGTCAAATCCTTTGTAAGACGCATTTCCGAAGAAATTGTACATGGTCGTAGGCAATGCTGTTCCAGCCGCAATACGATCCTTATCTGTAACGATTCCGTCACCATCTTGATCTTTGTACTTGCTAATTCCTTTGTCATCAAAACCAATGAACTCACGTAAGAAGAATGTACCGATTGGCTGACCATTGATATATCCGTTGATCGTAGCTGATGTCAGACCTGAACCTGACGCAGAACCTGAAGGAATTACTGTGTACGGAGAACCCGTTACCTCATTGTTGATCAATGTTAAGTTACCACCCACATTAAATTTAATGCCTGACTTCGTTTCGAATTTGTAATCCAAATCCAATTCCACACCACTATTAACAATTTCCATATTCGCCACATTCGTCCAAACTGAACTTGCTGGCTGAACTGGATCTGCTGGAATAACCTCCAAAAGCATGTTGGTAGAAATCTTTCTAAATGCATCAACCGATCCAGAAAGCGCTCCGTTCAAGAATGCAAAATCTAAACCTAAATTCATCTGCGTAGATACCTCCCACTGAATATCCGGATTCGCTAAACGCGAATAGGTAATACCTGCTGGAAATGTAGCGGACTCATCTAATGGATACGAGGTAGATGCACCTACAGTAGCCGTAAATAATGGTTGTGTAATTTTAGGTGGGATTTCTTGGTTACCAGTTTGTCCCCAGCCTCCACGTAACTTCAAGTTGCTAATCGAAGAATTCTTTAAGAAAGGTTCTTCCGATATACGCCAGCCCAAAGAGAATGAAGGGAAAATACCGTATTTATTGTTGGAACCAAATTTAGAAGACCCATCGGCACGCACCGTTGCCGTTGCCAAATATTTATCTTGATAATCGTAATTCATGCGCGTATAAAATGATTGCAATTCATTAATGAATGCATTACCCGCTGGTCTATTCGTTGCAAGCGTTAACTCTTGTCCGATACCTGGATTGTAAATTGGTTCAGTAGGTACAATCGGGAAACGATTGATACTGAATGTACGCCATTGGTATTGAATCTTTTGAAATGAATGACCCACCAAAGCTGCAAAACTATGATCCCCTAAATCTAGGTTATATGTCAAATAGTTTTCAATCAACTGATTCATGTTGCTGGTGTTGTAAGTATCTAAACGACCATCAATTTTAGGAACATTGCTCGCCAAGGTTTGCACATCACGTACTGATGTAGAATTATCGTATCCGAAATTCATACGATAGACCAAACCTTTTGTCAATTTCACAGAAGGTGAAATATTCGCAATAAAGCGATTTGTAGTATTGATATCCTTAAATAATTGCAACGTAGTCAATGGGTTTGACTGACTGATAAACGTTGCTGGAGTTTTACCATCCTGCGCATAGGTAGGTAATGTCGGGTTATTTGAAATCGCCGTTCCTAATAAACTTTCGATGGCTGGACGCTCATTCACTGTATTGGAAAATGATATGTTGGCATCAAGGTTTAAACGATCATCCCAGAATTTTTGATTCACATTCATACGACCTGTCAGACGATCTAATTGATTGTTTTTCAAAATACCTTGTTGCATTTGGGCACCAAAAGCAGCGTAATAGGTTAATTTGCTCGCACCACCACCCAAACTTAGGTTGTAGTTCTTGGTCAATGCTTGGCGTGTGATTTCTTTCTGCCAATCTGTATCGGAACCGAAGTCCTCAAGGACACCACTATTGGCCACTACTTGCTTTTTGAATTCACTTGCAGATAAGACAGGTAATGGACGTGTAATGGAGCTAACGCCTACAGTTGACGAGAACTCTATTTTCGACGTTCCTGCTTTTCCTTTTTTGGTCGTTACTAGAATAACACCATTGGCACCACGAGAACCATAGATAGCAGTTGCGGAAGCATCTTTCAAGACGTCGATTGTCTCAATATCTTGTGGGTTGATAAAGTTCAATGGATTACCACCACCAGTAGATGAGTTATCCAACGCTAATCCGTCGATGACAAACAAAGGAGTAGATCCAGTACGAATACCTCCAGGCCCACGAATGGTAATTCCTTGGGATCCACCTGGCTCACCTGTTGCTGAAGTAATATTAACACCGGCAACTTTACCTTGGAGTAATTGCTCTGGTGAGTTGATGATACCTTTATTAAATGCCGCGCTTCCTACAGATTTCACAGAACCTGTCACGTCGGTTTTCTTTTGCGTACCGTAACCTATCACGACTACTTGCTCTAAGTCAGATGCATTGGGTGCTAGAGAAACATTAATAGTGGATTGAGTACCTACCGTTACCGTTTTAGACTCATAGCCGACGAACTTGAATTCAAGCACGGTATTTTCAGAAGAAATGGAAATAGAATACTGTCCAGAGGCATCAGCAGTTGTTCCTTTAGTAGAACCTTTAATTGACACAGAAGCACCTGCAAGAGCTTCTTTAGTACTTTCATCGGTAATTTTTCCGGTAACTTTTAATCCTTGCGCATACACCGTATTGGTTAAAAAAAAAAAAAAAAT
>JAIXRT010000021.1 GCA_027485075.1 Cytophagaceae bacterium | reverse complement strand
TCCACCTGCGACATTTGAATAGCGAGTACCTCAGAAATTGCATAGGCTAGAATGGAATTGGTTCCAAAAACCAAAAAGAAGGTATTCGCAAAATGTCTTTCTTTGACCTCAATCCACCAGTTCAATAAACCGATTAAGATAAAGTCTATCCCGGCGCAGATTAAAACAAATGAACTAGTCCACAGTTTTTTATTGATTGGAAAGCTCTTGTCCCAAATGAGTGCGAGGATAATTAATCCTATTCCATAAATTAACAACCCAGTTAACGCAGGTTTTTGCGCATCCCGCTGCTTCTCTAAATACAAACTTACTTGGTAGCCAAACAAACAGGTACTCAAGGCTGGCAACGTGCTCAAAAAGCCTTCTGGATCAAATGGGATACCATTTCCGTCGTACAAGTGGGTAGGGCCAAACAAGAATAAATCTAATTTAAGCACAGCATTTGACCCCAATTCATACGCTACGCCGGCGTCTCCGAAAATGGCAAGGATGGCCCAATATGCGAGAAGAAAGGATACATTAATGAATGTCAACCACTTGGCTGGAACACTCAGGGTGATGAATGAAATTGCACAATAGGATAACGCTATACGTGGCAATACATTTAAGAAACGTAGATTTTCCCACGAGAAGTCTAGGAATGGGAAATAAAATATGATGTAATTAATGATAAACAACAGCAGCGTTCTTTTTAGAATTTTGGTTCGAACTGCCGGAGTTAAGGTGTAGTTAAATGCTTTAAATGAAAAACGCATCGCCACACCCACCATGAAAAGAAAGGTTGGGAATACAAGATCGGTGGGCGTAAAACCATGCCAATCAGCATGTTGTAAAGGTCCGTAGGTATATGTGCCATTGCCAGACGTATTCACTAAAATCATGGCGGCTAGTGTAATGCCGCGCAGAATGTCCAACGAGAGAAAGCGTGATTTCATTTTTACAGGTTTAGTAGCATAGGAACCAAGCTAACTTGATTTCTAATCGTAAATCTAAAATAATATTTTCCAGAAATGAAAGGCGCTACATAAAAATCAAATTCCGCCTGCTGAAAGCTAATTGATTGTACAATAGCTCCTTGCATGTTGATAATGTCCAATGTCCCCTGGTCAACTCCTCCCGTATTTACTTGAATTTTTTGACCGAGCGAGGCGGGATTTGGGTAAATGCTAATTCGCGTATTTGTGGGCAATTCGTTTCCTAAAATAGGATTTAGGATTTGACTTACGCGGTCGAAATGTGGAATGCCATAACCGAGTAATTGATCAGGTTTTGACGACTGAGTACCTGATTTACGTATAATTTGAATAATTTCTTGTGCTGTTTTTTGTGGATTTGCCTGCAATATGCCGGCTACTAAACCCGCTATTAACGGTGCAGAAAAAGAGGTTCCGTTAAACGAGGCGATGGTTCCAGACGGTTGGACACCAACCGTCGATAAACCCATGGCGGCTGCATCTGGCTTAATCCGTTGATCAAATGATGGTCCAATCGAACTAAAGGAGGCACGTAGACCGGTACGATCTACAGCGCCTACGCTCAAAATGGAATCTGCATCGGCCGGGGCGGAGATGTATTTCCACGAAACATTACCTTGATTTCCAGCAGAAACTGTACATATGATACCTTTGCTTGCTGCCCAAGCTGCGGCTTTTGAAACCAAGGTAGTCCGGCCATCCATATCTGCATACCGGTGGTCATAATTGCTGTTATCAAACTCAGAATATCCCAGTGATGAGGTGATTATATCGGTGCCCAAACTATCTGCCCATTCAGCACCGCGCATCCAATTAGCTTCTTCCACCAAAAGCTCATGATCGCTTTCCTCTGTTTGCGCCAGTGCAAATTGTGCGTCAAACGCTGCGCCTATCAATTTTCCAGGGGATTGTGCGGCAATTGTGCTCCACACATTTGTTCCATGTGCACCGCCCACATAGACTGAACTTAGCCCAGGATCTGTGACGAGCGTAGCCAACATTCGTTTTTCTGAATATACTGTTTGCAAAATTCCTATTTGATCAGCTTGGGAAAATCCATCATCCAAAACAGCGATTTTGATGCCTTTGCCCGTAAATCCTTGGGTATGCATCTTATCGATACCCAGCTGATTTAATTGTGCAAGTGAATTTCCATAGTCAAGCACCGAATTTTGACTTGTTTTTTGTTTGGATTCGGATTGTAAACGGAGGTCAGAACTTGAATCTAACGGCATATTTTTATAGAGTCCAGCTACCGACTTTAATGCTTTTATCTTTCCGATATTAGCTGGTTTTTCCTTAATCAAAACTCCATTCATCCATTTGAGTGGATAAATGATCTGTGCACCTGCTGATTTTAATTCCTGGATGTAGCTGGGGTTTACGGGTAGGTCTTGCGTTGAAATCCCAATTTTATTTTTAGTCCGACGATTAACTGCGGCAGGAGAAAGAAAATCCGTGGGTTTATTGACTGAAAATGGGGAGTTATTTTTGTCTTTGAATAAAACGAGATAGCGATAGCGTGATTCTTGGGCAATACTTGGCCACGAACCACTAACTAAAACAATTAAAAAGAGAATGCGTTTTATCATTGTTGGTTGCAAAGAAAGAATAATTATGTGGCATTGACTTAACTTATCAATTCCTTTTGTAATTTTCCTGCCGTTTTTAAAGTCCCCATGACGAAACTATTGAAAAAATCTTTCGTTTTTATTTTCGCTTTTTGGCTTTTACTTGGCCAAACAGGACTTGCTTGGAAATCAGCTACATGTGTTTTTACTGGAAATGTTAAATATGGGTGGGGCAATCATGTTTCCTGTTGTAAAAATACGAATTCAGCTCCACGCAATGTGATCTCTCGTGCTTCTTGCTGCACCTATGATCAATACCAGATTAAATTAAGTGCGGAACAACAATTCAAATTGATTGCTTTTGAATTTGCTAGTGTAGAGCCAGCAGTTAGCATCTCATCTGTATTCGATGCAAGTATTCCCTTACAATCTGATTTCTCTTTATTTTCAAACGATTTCTCACCTCCCGCTTCTGTCAAGCGAGCGATCATTCAAGTATATTTGATTTAGGCGATTTAACACCTTCTTAAAACATGCTGTTTTATGTTAAATCCTATTCAAATGAATCGATTATTCCTGATAATTATTTTATTCTTTAGTTTCCCTTTGTGGGCCCAAGAGCTCAATGGACGCGTAATGAGCTTAGATGATCAGGGCAACATGGAAGATATTCCAGGTGCAACTGTCTACTACAGTGCTGATAAATTAGGCACCAATACTGGAGCGGATGGTATGTTTAAATTGCGGGTTCGAACGTTTCCCGGTTGGCTTATCGTGCGTGCCATCGGATTTGCTCCCGATTCTGTCTGGGTAGAAAAGTCTCAATTTGTTCACTTGCATCTTACGGCGAATAATAAGGAATTAGGTGAGGTGAAGGTTGTCGCTTCGCCCGGTGGCCATGATGTTCAATCTATTCAAAGTCGTGAAATTTTAACGATGAAAACGTTGGCCAAAGCAGCTTGTTGTAACCTCTCCGAAAGTTTTGAGACGAATGCAAGTGTATCTGTCAATTTTACAGACGCCATTACAGGTGCGAAACAAATTTCACTTTTGGGCCTTTCTGGAACCTATGTGCAAACGCAAGTTGAAAATGTTCCTTCAATTCGTGGCTTAAAATCAACGTATGGATTGAACTACATTCCAGGTACATGGATTCGATCCATTGATTTGGCTAAAGGCCAAAGTTCCGTCGTGAATGGGTATGAGTCGATGACGGGAGCCATCAACATGGAATTGGTTAAGCCAGATACGTCTGAGGTGTATTTTTTGAATACGTATGGGAATTCGCAAGGGAGATTTGAGATAAACCAACAAGCCGTGCACAAGTTTAATGGTAACCTTTCTACAGCATTGTTGACACATTATTCCCAACAAGTATCCCGACTAGATGGAAATAAGGATGGATTTATGGATTTGCCTTTGTTTAATTTGGTCAATGTGATGAATCGTTGGAAGTATGCAAGTGACAAGTGGATGGTGCAATGGGGGGGCGGCTATTTGCACGAACAACGTGTGGCAGGACAGATGAATTTCGAGGAAAAAACATCTAATCGGTACTTTGTGTATGGTTTTGGAAGTGCAACTTCGCGATTTGAGAGCTTTGCCAAAATAGCTCGCTTATTTCAAACTAAACCTTGGAAAGGGTTGGGGCTTATTTTGTCGGCTGCTGATCATCGTAACGATTCCTATTTTGCGTTTAAGCAATATGTGGGTCGTGAGCAAAGTGTATTTGGTAATTTAATTTATCAATCCATCATTGACAATACGAATCATACTTGGAAGGCAGGTTCTAGCTTTTTGTATGATGCTTACCAAGAACGTTACCTTGATTCTACCTATGCACGAAGAGAACTCGTTCCGGGATTTTTCGGTGAATATATCTGGACAATACCAAATCGGTTTACTTTGGTAATCGGAAATCGCGTTGATTTTCACAATCAATTGGGAACAAAATGGGTACCACGTGTGCATGCCAAATGGGATATTACGCCAATATGGTTAGCGCGAGCCTCCGTGGGCAAAGGCTGGCGCCGGGTAAATCCGTTGGCTGAAAATATGGGATTCTTGGCAAATGCGAGGTCGATCAAATTAGTCGGTGATCTTAATCCATTAGAAGAGGCATGGAATTATGGATTTTCGTTGTCTCATGAATTCCAATTGGCCAATCGCAAAGCGAATCTCGTTTTCGATTATTTCCAGACTGATTTTACGCATCAGTGGATCGTAGACATGGAAATCGCTCACGCGATTCGTATGTACTCAAACCCAGGAGCTTCCTATTCCAAAAGTGCCCAAATTGAATTTAATTATAGCCCATTGCCGCGCTTGGAATGGAAAGCTGCCTATCGCTTTCAAAATGTGGCATCTGATTATTTGTCAGAAATTGGAGGTTTAAGGCGTTTGTCGAAGCCATTTTTGAATCGGGATCGTGTGCTTGTCAACTTGGCTTATGCGACTAAATATGATATTTGGAAGTTTGATTTGACTTGGCAGTGGAGTGGACCGCGAAGAATTCCAAATGCCTATGTGCATGCGGGTGATGCACCGGAGGTGAACGCACCAGCCTTTTCGATGGTTTATGGACAGGTGACACGTCAATTTAAACATTGGGAAATGTATGTTGGCGTAGAAAATCTATTTAATTTTACACAAGTAAATCCCATCATGGGTGCAGCTGACCCATTTGCTAGGGGTTTTGATGCGACCATGGTTTGGGGGCCTGTAGCTGGTCGCATGGTTTACACAGGATTACGTTATAAAATCAACTAAATTAAATATTATGAAAAAGTTCATCTTAGTATCTGGAATGGTTTTTGCGATGTTTGGAACATTTGCACAAACACAAGAGTCGAAAAAGTCGAAGACGGAACAGAAAAAAGAAGTGTATCAGTGTCCAATGAAGTGTGAAGGAGCTAAAACTTACGCGAAAAAAGGGAAGTGTCCTGCATGTACCATGGATTTGAAAGTTGTTAAAAAATAAAATCATGAAAAAAATCTTATTCTTATTACTCTTGCCTTTCGGGTTATTGGCAGGACCAACACAAACCGTAAAGATTAAAACATCGGCTATTTGTGAGATGTGCAAGGAGCGCATCGAGAAGAATTTGGCATTGACTAAAGGAATTGAAAAGTCTGATTTGAATCTCGAGGATCAGTCCAACATCACCGTTGTCTACAATCCAGATAAAATTGATGTAGCGAAAATCAAACAAGTGATTGCAGAAACAGGCTACGATGCCGACGATGTTAAAGCGGTCAAAAAGAGTTACGAGAAACTTCCGAATTGCTGTAAAAAGTAAAACGAAAGGCCATCCGCGGATGGCCTTTTTTATTTCTTCATGCTTAGCGCAATGCGTTTACGGGCTTCGTCCACCTCGGTCACGGTAACCATGACTTTTTGCGCTACTTTGACAATTTCGTTGGGGTCTTTGACGAATTTATCTGCCAGCTGGCTTACGTGGACTAATCCGTCTTGATGTACGCCAATGTCAACAAAAGCACCAAAATTGGTAATGTTCGTTACGATTCCTGGGAGTTTCATTCCTACCCGTAAATCCTTGATCTCATTCACGCCTTCAGTAAATTCAAATGCCTCGAATTGTTCACGCGGGTCACGACCTGGTTTAGCTAGTTCCGCCAGGATATCGGTTAAAGTAGGCATCCCCACTTCCGTAGTGACGTATTTCTGTAACTGAATTTGCTTACGTAAGGAATCATTCGCTAATAAATCAGCCACTTTACAGTTGAGATCTTTGGCCATTTTTTCTACGATTTCGTAGCGTTCTGGATGAACGGCACTGGCGTCCAACGGATTTTTGGCGTTGCGAATGCGCAAAAATGCAGCGGCTTGTTCATATGCTTTCTCGCCTAATCGGGCTACTTTTTTCAAATCTGAGCGCTTGATGAAGGGGCCATTTTTGGTTCGGTAGTCGATGATGTTTTGAGCAAGTTGCGGACCTAGTCCAGACACATAGGAAAGTATCTGTTTGGAGGCTGTGTTTAGTTCAACGCCCACGGAGTTTACGCAAGAAATAACCGTATCGTCAAGCGAGGCTTGTAATTTCTTTTGGTCAACATCATGTTGGTATTGTCCCACGCCGATCGATTTCGGGTCAATTTTAACTAATTCAGCCAAAGGGTCCATTAATCTACGCCCGATGGACACCGCTCCACGCACCGTGATATCTTTATCTGGGAATTCATCCCGCGCGGCTTCAGAGGCAGAATAGATGGAAGCGCCGCTTTCATTGACCATGATGATGGTGATTCCTTCCAGTTTCAGGTTCCGTACAAAGGCTTCTGTTTCGCGTCCCGCTGTTCCGTTTCCTATCGCAATGGCTTGAACTTTAAACTTCTTTACCCAAGCGCTGATGGTATGAGCTGCTTCTTGGGCTTGTCCTGGTCCTGTATGCAGGAAGACAGCTGTATTATCGAGTAGGGTACCTTGTTCGTCTAGGCAGACTAATTTACATCCAGTACGGAATCCTGGGTCAAGTGCAAGTACGCGTTTTTGGCCAAGAGGAGCTGCTAATAATAATTGACGTATGTTTTCTGCAAAGACACGAATCGCTTCCTCATCGGCACGTTTCTTCACTTCCGCCCGCATCTCGTTTTCCATCGCGGGCAGGAGCAGCCGTTTGTAGCCATCTTGAATGGCGAGCGTGACTTGTCGGGCGCAGGAGTTATTGCCTTTGATGAATCGCCGGTCTAATTTATCGAGTACCTCTTGGTCGGGGCCTGTCAAGTTTAAGTTCAAAACACCTTCGTTTTCTCCTCTAAATAGGGCTAAAACTCGGTGGGAAGGTGCTTGCGCTAGGGATTCGGACCAATCGAAATAGTCTTTGTATTTAATGCCAACTTCTTGTTTGCCTTTGGCTACGGTAGATTTGACGGTGGTTTTTCGGGCAAATAGGTAGCGTGCTTCTTCGCGTACTTCGGCCGTTTCCATCATTTCTTCAGCCAAAATATCACGTGCTCCAGCTAGGGCTTCTTCTGTGTCTTCTAAGAATTCAGCGGCTAAGACTTCTGGGTCGAGCGTGCGCTGTTCGAATAGTTTATCTGCCAAAGCCTGTAGTCCTTTTTCCCTTGCGGCCATGGCGCGAGTTTTGCGTTTGGGTTTGTAGGGAAGGTAGATGTCTTCGAGTTTGGCAAGGGTTTCAGCTCCGCGTACGGCTTTTTCGAGTTCAGGGCTGAGTTTATCTAATTCTTTGAGTGATTTCAGGATGGCTTCTCTGCGTTTTTCTAATTCCACCAATTGATCACGCATGTCACGAATTTGAGCTACTTGTACCTCATCTAAGCTTCCTGTCGCTTCTTTTCGATAACGGGAAATGAAGGGAATTGTGGCGCCTTCATCGAGCAGTTCGATGGTTTTGCGAACTTGGGTTTCATTAATACCTAAGCTGGAGGCTATTTTGGAATACATATGTAAGAGGTAAGAAGTAAGAGGTAAGAGTTGACTAGCGACTAGTGACTAGCGACTGACGACTCTATTCCGCATTCGGAAAATCACTATGAAAATACCCGGCGAACTTCCAGATTTCTTGGATTTCAGAGCCGAGAATCGGGTAAGGGTCGTAGGTTTTATTGGTCGAGTTAAGTATTAGCACTTTACGATCTGCCAAGTGATTAATGACTTGTTTTAATACTACGCCGTCCTCACGCGTCACCACGATGCAGATGGTCCCGTCTTTAATGGCGGTCCAATCTTCCACGTATTCAGCGAAGACAAGGGAGCCGGGTTGCAAGGGCAACATCGATTCCCCTTTAATGGGAAACACGCGGTATTTTTTGTCGCGTGGTAAGAAGGGTACTTGGAAGGTGGGTAATTCTTGAATGAATTCTACGTCGTCGTAGGAAGCGGTATATCCTGCCAAAGCTTTCACTGGAACCATCTCGATATTCTCCTCATTATTGGAATCTACCGTGGTGGCTAAAATACGTAGCTTAGGCTTATTGGCCATCCCGGGAAGTCTTTTGGAAAGATCTTCCTTGAGTAATTCATCCACCTCTACCTTGAAAAACTCAGCTATTTCGATGAGATCGGCATATTTAGGTTCTGCTCTGCCGGATTCGTAAGAGCCCAAGGTGGGCTTCTTAATGTTGATTAATTCAGCCAGTTTTTCTTGCGATGTTTTCTCTGACATCTTGCTGCGTAAAAAACGTAAATTCTGACTAAAAAAAGTGCTCATGCGATTTGCTTATTTAAGTAAAATGAATAAAATTCGTATCCAATATTTAATCGTATACTCATCGAAGTTACGAAAGGTATTCGAATTACCCAAATAGCTACCAATTTTATGCAAGATCGCGCCATTGTGCACATGGACTTAGATTCGTTCTTTGTCTCCGTCGAGCGACTCCGAGATCCCCGTCTCGTGGGGAAACCCGTGATCGTGGGAGGCTTGTCGGACCGTGGCGTGGTCGCAGCTTGTAGTTATGAGACGCGTGCGTTTGGGGTACGTTCCGCGATGCCGATGCGCATGGCCTTGAAGTTATGTCCAGATGCCATTGTCTTGCGGGGAGATTTTGAAGCGTATGCCCAGCATTCGGATTGGGTGACGCGGATGATTATGGACCGTGCACC
>JAIXRT010000232.1 GCA_027485075.1 Cytophagaceae bacterium | reverse complement strand
TCACTTCATGCGAAGCCAAAAGATAAAAACCGAGTCGACTACCTATTCCAATCAAAAGCATCCAAATCAATAATCTTGGATACTTGGCTGCGGAAATATAGAATATAAAATATGGAAACAGTAAATAATACTGCTCTTCAACGGCTAATGACCATAAATGATCCCAAACACCCATCCAACGATTATGCAGGATAATGTAAAAATTAGGCGTGTAGCTTAACAACCATCCAGCGATTTCAGAAATATTTGACAAAGAAAAAATGCCCCCAACAGCTAAGAGTAAAAAATAGATAGGAAAAATACGTAACGAACGACGGTAAATAAATCGTACCATTTTGACAAGAGGCGAGGAGTGGTTAGCCCTACAACTTTCCGCGTTCTCAAAAAGTATTCTCGTGATTAAAAAGCCGCTTAACACAAAGAAAATAACAACACCTAGGTGACCCAAAAATGAAAATGGATTAATTGGAATAAGCCAGTGATCAATTAAAACAAGGAATACTGCAATGAAACGAATCCCATTCAACTGTTCAAAATATACGGGCTTATTTGAAATCATTCGTTAATAAATAATGTAAATTCAACGCGTCTGTTCAAGCGGCGCTTATCTTCTAATACGCTAGAAGAAACTGGTTTCGTACCACCCCAACCTTTCGTTTGAATGCGCGAACTTTGGATTCCTTTAGAAATTAGATACTCTTTAACTTTAATAGCTCTGTCTATAGACAATTGCAAATTTTCATTCCAATCGCCCTGCAAATCTGTATGACCTTCAATCAAGATATGATAAACAGGATTATCCTGCAAAATTAAGACAATTCCATCTAAAGCTTCAAATGAATCTTTTTGTATGTCGGCTTTACTCTGAGCAAAATTCAAAGTTGGTAATTTGAATTGCTTATTTATCTCTAATGGCATCAGAGCAATTAAACGATTTAACTCCATGTACTTGGATTCCTTTCGAAAATCAAATTGTTCCCTTTTGGCTAAATAACCTTTTGATTTTACTTCAACTATAAATGGCTTTTTGGTAGGCCACATAAATGAAAAATCTCCTAAATAAGGATCATATTCTACAGACATAGTGTCCGAACTAATCGTAGATCTAACGATAATCTTAGCATTCAACGGGTTCTTAGAGGTCGCGTCAACAACCTTACCGGCAAATTGCACCAAAGTCTGAGGTTTTACCTTTTCTGGAATTTTAATCCTATAAATATCCTCGGCACCCATTGAATTCTCAACCGAACTAAAATAGGCATAATCACCTTGCGCTGAGACAGAAAAATAACCATCCCATTGATTCGTATTGACTACAGGACCAACATTTTCTGGTATTGACCAATTTAACCACGTATCATCTAGTCGTCTCGTTAAAAAAATGTCGTTATTCCCATAGCCAACGTGCCCACTAGAGGAAAAATACATGGTTACACCATCCGGCGCAATAAAAGGCGTAGATTCCGATTCACCTGAATTAACATTGGGACCTATATTTTTGGGCTCCGTCCAGGTATCATCTGCCTTTAAAAATGAAACATAAATATCTTTTCCACCATAGGAATCTTTCGTCTCCGTAGTCATCAAAAGAATTTTACCATTAGGGGCTAAAGTATATTCTGAGTATTCTGATTTGTTTTTAAAATTTTGAATTCTGATAGGCTTGGGGAAACTCCAGTCACCTGTGCGCAACTTAAATGATAGTGAAACGCCTTTTTCCATTTGACCATCTTTACCGTAGACATTATTTAATAACATCGTTTTACCATTAGGCGAAATTCCACAAACGGCATTATTCTCATCATTATTAATGGGCGCAGGAAATAAACTAGCTTTCAACCATTTTTTTTCATCTCCTAGTTGAGATACCCAAATATCTTGATTTTTAGCACTACCTAAATTATCTGGATGCTTCCAACGCGTAAAATAGAGTGATTTCCCATCCGGACTGACTACTGGACATATCTCGTTAAACTTGGAATTAATCGCAAAACCTAAATTCTCCTTAACCAAAGAAGCATTGGGATCTTTTTCTAAGGCAATACTCGCTTCAATGGGCTTATCATCATCCGAAATTGCAATGGCATCAATTTGACTGAATCCTTTAACTCGTTCCGAATTCAAAGTAATTTTGATTGATTTAACTTTAAATGGAGTTAGTGAATTTAGTTTAACACGTGTAATCTGACCATTCGCCTGGGCATAGCTAGTTGGTAATTCTCTGATTAGATAAAGCTTATTATTTTCATCAAAAGCTTCAATTCGCGTTATAGAACCCGCACCAAAATTCTCAAAAACAACAATTTGCTTAATCTGTTTTAATGTATCAAAAGAGACAATTAAGTATTCCCCTGAAGGGTTATCTGGAGTCAAAGACTGCCAAGAACTAGGTGTATTCCCAAACTTAGGGTATTTACTTGGCCTTCCTAACGCATGAATTGCCCGGTATTCCTTTCCCAATAATTGATCTGTGTACTCACTTGAAAACGAAACTACTTTACTTGCCCATTGAACAGATTGCGCATGGGAAATAATATTCGTAAACATAATTACGCCAATAAAGAGTACTTTTAAAAGCCTCATAAAGCCTAATCCGCCAAATGGAGTAATTGGGAAATGGTATCTTGTGGATTAGCAGATGAAAAAACAAAACTTCCAGCTACAAGTACATTAGCTCCAGCTTCAATTAGTGACTCAGCATTACTCAAGGAAACTCCACCATCTACCTCCAAATAAATAGAACGGCCGGTAAGCTGAATCATTGATTTCGCTTCGCGCACTTTATCAACAGCATGTGTAATGAATTTTTGCCCACCAAAACCAGGATTTACTGACATAATTAATACCAAATCAATATCATTAATTACATCTTTTAATAAAGAAACAGGAGTACCTGGGTTAATCGCTATACCCGCCAAACAACCAAGATCTTTAATCTCTTGAATTGTGCGGTGAATGTGTGGACACGCCTCCAAATGCACTGTTATCATATTTGCACCCGAATCTGCAAATTGCTTTAAGAATCTTTCAGGTTTTTCAATCATTAAATGAACATCCAAAAACTTAGAGGTATGTTTCTTAATTGCCTGAAGCACAGGAAAACCAAATGAAATATTAGGAACAAAAACGCCATCCATGACATCGATATGAATCCATTCCGCTTTAGATGCATTCAGCATCATAGTTTCTTTTTGTAAGTTGGCAAAATCTGCTGCCAATACCGAAGGTGCAATAATCAGTTTGTCCATAATACAAAGGTATGAAATTTATTTACTAAGGTTTATTTCTCCCACGAAACGAGTTAACTTTACCACATTAAATTAAGGCTATGGATATTCAGTCGCGCATGCAGGAATTGGTCGTACGCATAAACCAATATAATGAAGCCTACTATCAAAATAATGAGAGTTTAATTTCGGATCAGGCATTTGATGAATTAATGCATGAACTCCAACAATTAGAACTTCAAAATCCTCTTTTTGCACTACCAGACAGTCCAACTCAACGCGTTGGAGGAACCATCACCAAAGCATTCAAATCAGTTGTTCATCAGTTTCCAATGCTATCCTTGGGAAACACCTATAATGAGACCGATTTACGCGATTTTGATGACCGAATAAAAAAAGCTTTGGGTGAGGAGCCCTATGAATATATTTGCGAGTTAAAATTTGATGGAGTAGCGTTGTCGTTTTGGTACGAAAATGGACGTTTAGTGAAAGGTGTCACACGCGGAGATGGGGCGCGAGGGGATGATATCACAGAAAATGTTAAAACAATCCGTCGTATTCCACTAAAAGTAAGTTCAGAAAAATTCCCATCAACCTTCGAAGTACGTGGTGAAGGGTTTATGCCGATTAGTTCATTTGAAAAGATTAATGAGGAAAAAGTTGCTAAAGGCGATGCTCCTTTAGCTAATCCTAGAAATGCCGCATCAGGAACATTCAAAATGCAAGACTCAGCTGAGGTGGCTCGGCGAAACATGGATTGCTATGTTTATTCTTTTGTAGGAAATGAAATACCTTTTCAAACGCATGAGGAAGGTTTGAATTTAATGAGCCAACAAGGTTTTCCTGTATCGCCTACATGGAAAAAATGTACTTCGGTTGATGAAATACTCGCTTACATCCATGAATGGGATGAAAAACGCAATGATTTACCCTTAAATACAGATGGTATAGTTATAAAAATTAATGATTTAGGTCAACAAGAAAGATTAGGATACACAGCTAAATCACCTCGTTGGGCCATTTCATTTAAATATCCATCAGAAATTGCCCAAACCAAAATAGAAAGCTTATCCTATCAGGTAGGCCGGACGGGAAACATTACTCCCGTAGCGAATTTACATCCCGTCTATTTAGCTGGAACTGTGATTAAGCGGGCATCCGTTCATAATGCAAATGAGATTTTACGATTGGATTTACATGGAGGAGATAGCGTTTTTATCGAAAAAGGAGGTGAAATCATCCCCAAAATAACAGGAGTTGATTTAACAAAAAGAAGTATTGAGGCCGTCCCTTTCATCTTTCCGACGCACTGTCCTGAATGTCATGGTGAATTGGTACGATTACCCGGTGAGGCAAATCATTATTGCTTTAATGAAACAGCTTGCCCTCCTCAGATTAAAGGAAAAATTGAACATTTCATTCAACGCAAGGCGTTAAACATTGAAAACATAGGTGTTGAGACGATTGATTTATTATATGAAAAAGGTATCATAAAAAACGTCGCAGATTTATATGCACTAAGTGAACTTAGTTTTTGGGGCTTAGAAGGATTTCAACAGAAATCAATTGCTAACATTTTACAATCAATCGAAAAATCGAAGCAAATTCCATTTAGGCAAGTTTTGTTTGGATTAGGCATTCGACATGTGGGAGCCACTATTGCTGAAAAATTGGTACTTGCTTTTCATAGTCTAGATAACCTAGCAGCTGCCAGTTATGATGAACTAATAGCTATTCCAGAAATTGGCGATCGCATCGCAATCAGTATCATCGAATATTTTAAAGTTCCAATGAATCTAGCGATTATATCAAAATTACGTGACGCAAAGATTCAATTAGCGGAAGATATCCAAGAAATAGTCCTAGAAGGGGAGTCCTTAGTCGGAAAAAGTTTCGTAATTTCGGGAGTCTTTGAAAACTTTGAAAGAGAAGAATTAAAAGCCAAAATAATAGCGAATGGCGGTAAAGTAGTATCAAGTATTTCGTCCAAACTAGATTATTTAGTAGCCGGAAATAACATGGGACCCGCTAAGCTTGAAAAAGCTAATCAACTGAATATTAAAATTTTAAGCGAAGAAGAATTTTTAGATCTTCTTTCATAATGTATGCAATCAAATCAATTACCAAAATTTCATGGTGTTGCACCTGCACTCGTAACACCGATGTTAGCAGATCGTTCTATCGATTGGAATGGTTTAAAAAATCTAATCAATCATGTTAGTCAAGGAGGCGTTGATTACCTTGTCGTGCAAGGAACAACTGGTGAATCTGCTACAACCACAGCTGATGAAAAGAAACAGATTGTAGCCTCCATTAAGGAAAGTAATTCTAGAAATTTACCCATCGTATACGGTTTAGGCGGAAATAACACGGAAAATTTAGTTAACCAAATTAAATCAACTGATTTCGAAGGCATTGATGCAATACTTTCTGTTTGTCCTTACTACAATAAGCCTAGTGCTCGCGGCGTTATTGCTCATTATCAAGCCATTGCAGATGCGTGTCCTGTTCCCGTAATTATGTACAATATTCCTGGTAGAACAGGAATTAATATGTCTGCTGAAACCGTTTTAACATTGACTGAACATCAAAATATCATTGGAATAAAAGAAGCTTCATGTATCATTGAACAATGCATGGAAATAGCTTTTCACAAACCCCATGACTTTTTATTGATTTCAGGCGATGATGTACAAGCTGTACCCATCATATCCATCGGTGGTGTAGGTGTTATGTCTGTTATTGCCAATGCATTTCCTGCACAATTCACGGCAATGATTCACGAAGCATTAGCGGGGAATTTTGCCACTGCAGCAAAGGCATTAAAAGGTTATTTAACGATTGATCCATATTTGTATGAAGAGGGTAATCCAGTAGGCGTAAAGAAAATATTAGCCTTACAAAATATTATGCATGATCAGGTGCGCATGCCTTTGGCATCTGCATCAGAGGGTTTAGGAGAGAAATTAGCTCAAATTATTAAACAAGAAAACTTAATAAACTAATGTTCGTACACGTAGTAAACTTTTGGTTAAAAAAAGGATTATCTGAAGCAGATATTCAAAAATTCGAGGCAGGAGTAAGTTCTTTAGCTGAAATAGATACGGTAGACGTATTCAGTGTTGGAAAACCTGCCAATACAGATCGTCCGGTCATCGACCGTTCATATGATTATTGTTTATTGACCACTTTTGAAACAGAGGCCGGACATGATGTATATCAAACACATCCAATCCATTTGAAATTCATAGAAGATTGTGCATCACTTTGGGACAAAGTACTTATTTATGATTCAGAATCCATCTAAGTGGGCCTTAGGCCTTCTGCTAATTACGGGGATATCATGCTCCAAGCACATTCAACCAAATACCTATTACAGTCCCGACTTTAAAAATGGGGGAGTCGAAAGACATGATGGATTGGGATTTGAAATACCTGTAAAATATGCCATCGATGTCGTGTACTTCAATGAAACACCGAAACAATCCTATGAACTCATCGAATCTATTTCTATTTCTGATGAAGTTCCTTTAACTGTTAACCAAACGCAAAACGATAAAATGCTTTATCGTGGCGTCCATCAAAACAAGAAAAAAGAGATCTTAGAAAAAATGGTCTCTAAAGCAGAGGAACTTGGTGCTTCCGCTTTAATTGACGTCAAATATTCCGTTTACAGCACAAAAGATGCCAATGGATATCAGTTTACTGGTAAAGCGGTTCGTTACGTTGTGAAATAATTCGCAATACTTCAAAATTAGAAATCAATACTTGACCTCGGGCATCCAAAAATTTCACTTGGATGCTATTTATTTTGCGCTCACGAAAAGTCAATATGCGCTTATTTCCAATCGTCTGACCGTTTAATTCTTCCACTTGGCCAGACTCATCTGTTAGTTTAACTGAGAACCTTTTAACTCGTTGACCTAACGAAATAGGCTCCTGCAATACAATAGCATTCAGATTAACCGAATTTTGAGGAAAATAAGTCAATGTTGGCAAAGCATCTTTTTCATCAGCCGCCCAAAATGAACGTTTATTCGCATCACGTACAAACGAAATAGGATGACTTTTCACGCGCGAGGATGCTGTAATTTCATCTGTAGGTTTAATCAAATTAAGCAAACTACGATCACGCAATTGTTTAAAACCAATCATGGATGCCGAGTCATTTGGATGAATTAAACCACGTGTGTCAACGGGAATATTAAGTAATAAATTAGCATTACGACCAACAGAAGCCACATAAATCTTCATTAATGAATCCGGACTTTTTACTTTATCATCTTGTTCAGGATGGTAATACCAGCCTGGACGAATACTAACATCCACTTCAGGAGCAACCCAATACTTTCCATTTTCTTGTCCTTGTCGATAATCATCAAATTTTGGATAACCAGGATAAATTTCATCCCGATTCAAAGGTGACCACATCGTCTCATATGCGTATCCTCTTTCATTACCTACCCAACGAATATCTGGACCACTATCAGAAAATTGAACTGCCTGTGGTTGATATTTATTTACCATAGAATGGAATAAAGGCCAATCATAAACCTGCTTCTTCCCATTTGGGCCTTCTCCATTCGCACCATCATACCAAAATTCGAAAATAGGTCCATATTGAGTTAATAATTCCTTCTGCATGTTTGCATAAACCTGATTATAAGAATCCGTACCGTAATCAGGATGGAATCGATCCCAAGGTGAAAGATATATACCTAGCTTTAACCCATGACGTTTACATGCATCAGCTAATTCTCTAACGACATCACCCTTACCATTTTTCCAAGGGGATTTAACAACCGAATGGCTTGTATATTTTGATGGGTATAAAGAAAAACCATCATGATGCTTAGCCGTCAAAATCAAACCTTTCATACCCGCAGCGCGTGCAATTCGTGCCCATTGATTACAGTCCAGTTGTGTTGGATTGAATAATTTGGGATCTTCTTTTCCTTCTCCCCATTCCACATTGGTGAATGTATTCATATTGAAATGAATAAAACCGTAATATTCTAATTCTTGCCAAGCCAACTGCTTAGCTGATGGAATAGGGTACACAGGCTTAATTTGCTGGCCATATAAACGACCTGCAGAAAGCATTAATACAAGAAATAGAATTCGCTTAGTTACCATGATATAAAATTGAATTTTCAAATAAAACCATTGATTGATTAGGAATAGCTCTGAATAACGGATTAAATCCAATCCAAATATAATTACCCGAACCCATGGAATAGCTGGCCATCAGTAAGCTATT
The DNA here is from genome assembly GCA_027485075.1 of Cytophagaceae bacterium. Taxonomy (GTDB): domain Bacteria; phylum Bacteroidota; class Bacteroidia; order Cytophagales; family Spirosomataceae; genus Aquirufa. The sequence continues at coordinate 5,817 of JAIXRT010000232.1, read as the reverse complement.
GGAAACTTTAGGTTTAACCTTGCTTCCCATAAATCCAAAATAAGTTGGCTTTTCATTTGTTTGAAGAATCGCCTTCCATTTTACATTCGGCTTGATTAATCGATCGGCTTGATTAATAAGCAATAGGGAAGATTGATTTAATCGAAATCCTAATGGATGTGTTTTCTCCACCTGAACTTCCAATAAATTACCCGTTAAAGTCTTCGAAATTTCATGGCGTTCCGAGTCTTCATAGGCCACTTGCACTTCTGTAGAATCCGTTAAATCTTTCTCTTTTAACACTAAATCTTTACCCACCAGACTACCTGAATTCTCAAAAAGAATAACTTGTCCTCCTTTACGAACATAATCATCCAGTAACGTTTGTTGTGATTTTGATAAATCAATCGACTTCGCATTGGGGAAAATTAGATGAGAGTAGGCCGACAAATTTGCCCTAAACACTTGAGACATAGGAATGAAACTTGGATTCAACTGCATTTGCTTGGTTAAATAGTAAGCCAATTCTCCTTGCTGATTTACATCAAAAGAACCATCCACCACAACAGCAACATGACTTGGTTTTATATGGACAAAATGCTCTGAACCTAAATCAGCTCCTTCTTGAGAACGATATGAATTTATACCCAATAGAGACACTTGAGCACGATTAGCTAATTGATTCAAACGCTCCCAAGTACCACGTTTCTTTAAAACCCAAATATGTCCAGGCTCGAAAGACTGTCCTTCAAAACCTACTTTCTTATCATTAAAAACAACTAAATATCCAGCTTGTAGTATTGCGTTTACGAAAACTGAACTTTGAGAAGACGGCTTAAAGACATAAGCCACATGATTTTCTTGGACCTGTTTCTCAACGAAACGCGATTCGCTATATGGAACCGATGAAACCTTTTCCTTTAGGCCATAAGCACGTATCCCATGAATTTGAAATAAATTCCAAGCCGTAATATCATACGTTAATGAATCTTCTAAAACAGGTGTCGGATCTAATAAGGCTTGAATCATAGGTGCCGCCGATTGGTAGGCAGAAATTAATATATCACCTGCAGAAGCCTTTATGGGTACATTTTTTTGTTCCTGATAGGAGAAAGCAGTAGCCTGAAAATCTTTCTCTACTTGACCAACGCGAACACGATTTCGATTCAATAAGCGAATAAGCTCAGAAGATTTAGCGATCTCAGATCTAGGGATCAAATAGCTTTTATATACGTTGGACGGATTAGTACGTGCATTCGCATGATTCTGATAAAAGGAATTTTTAACAGATTCGCTATTTGATAAAGACCAACCCACTAAGTTTACGGCTAATTGGCGATGATGATTCACTCGGTCAATAAATCGAATCGTATCAGCATTTGATTTTTGCGCCTGTAATCCGCCTCGAATTCCACCTTGCTCCAGCGTCATACCTAATGCTCCATTTAATACCGGGTAGGTATCACCATAACCAGGATAAAACAGATCATACACCTCAGATGTGAAATATGGCCATTTTTGTTGATCAAAAAGCTGCGCAAATGATTTACCCACACTCAGTTGCAATTCCTTTGTTGTAGATGAAATAAAATTTAAATATGGTTTAGCAGCAGGAGGGAAGTAATAGGAATGCTGGTAACTCTGCTCATGAAAATCGGCATGTACCATAGGCAACCAAGACTGAAACATAGCCATGCGCTGCTGTGTCTCTAGTTGTGTTTGCCATACCCAATCCCGATTTAAATCAAAAGAAAAATGATTATGCCGACCAGATACACTTCCCTCAAAATGCTCTTGATCATTGGGATCCGCATTTCCTCCTGAGGTGAAATTTCGGCGATTATATTGTGTCACATACGCATCACGTCCATCAGGATTAATACATGGGTCCATAAGGACTACAAAATCTTTAGTTGAATTGGTCAATAAACCACCATCTTTGACCAAATCATAAATCGCCCCTAAGGCAGCTTCAGATCCTGCCGCTTCATTTCCATGTACATTAAAAGATAAATTAATGATAACAGGCAAATCGCTAGATGGCGATTTTTGTCCTTGAATAACTTGTTGGTGTTGCTCTTTAATCGCACTTAACTTCCCTTTCAACTCCGGTTTAGTTAAAATCAACATCCCCAATTCCCGATGTTCATTTGTTTGACCATACGAAACCCATTCAGCTATGGCAGGTTTCTGCGCTGCTACATATTTGCAATAATTAACTAGTTGATAATGATACGTAAAGTGTGAGCCTAGCGGATATCCTAGAAATTCATCTGGACTTTTTAATTGGCCTACGGCACAAAACGTAGACATAGAGAATAAGCTGATCAGTAAAAATTTCATCATATTTAGTTCGCTGAAAAAATTAAAATTAAAGAAAAAAGAAGGTAAATTGAAAGAACTTTTGACTTTCAACTAAAACAATTCTTTATGGCTTTACCACAATCAGCTAACGAATCCATTCAGGTAGAATCGACCGAGAAGTCTAATTATACGATTCCACTCATATTAGTCACCAGTTTATTCTTTTTGTGGGGATTAGCTAATAGCCTAAATGGAACATTAGTTAAGCAATTTCAAACGGCCTTAGACTTACAACGTTGGCAGGCAAACATCGTAGAAACAGCCTTTTATGCCGGATATTTTGTCATGGCATTGCCAGCAGGTGTTGTCATGCGCAAGTATGGGTATAAGATGGGTATTTTATTCGGGTTGATCTTATATGCAGCAGGTGCCTTTTTATTTTATCCAGCGGCTGATGTGCGTTCATATTCCTTTTTTCTAGTGGCTTTATTTATGATTGCCAGTGGGATTGCATTTTTAGAAACGGCTGCTAATTTATATGTAACGGTTTTAGGAGATCCTGCAAAAGGTGATTATCGCTTAAATTTTGCTCAATCATTTAATGGAATGAGTATCATCTTAGGTCCTGTCATAGGCGGGTTATTTATCTTTTCAGAGAAAGAGTATAGCGCAGAAGTATTAGCAGCCATGCCCATAGCTGAATCAGAGGCCATTCGTGCCGCACATGCTGCTTCCGTACAAACTCCTTATTTATTAGTAGGGTGTGTTGTCAGTTTTGTAGCCATTTTATTTGCATTTACCAAAATGCCTGAATTAAAATCAGGCGAACAAAAAGAATCAAAAGTGACCATCAGTGACTTATTAAAACATAAGCATCTGGTACTAGGCATCATTGCTCAGTTTTTAAATGTAGGCGCTCAGGTAACACTTTGGGGCAATTTCGTTGACTTAAAAATTGATTATGCACCTGAAACCAATTTATGGATAGTTGAGAAAATTTATCAGACTACCTCAGAGATGTCGGCAACGCAAATGGCCAGTTTTCATGCCTCATTTGCATTTATCTTATTCTTGTTAGGTCGTTTTTTAGGCACCTTCCTGATGGGTAAATTTAAATCAAACCAAATTCTCGGTATCTATGCGATCGGTGCTGTGGCATCACTCATTATTGCCATGATGGGTGGAGGTATCATTGCGGTGATAGCATTAATGATGGTTTATTTTTGTCAATCCATTATGTTTCCAACCATCTTTGCCTTGTCATGTAAAAACCTTGGAGAGGGCTCTAAATTAGCTTCTTCATTAATTATTATGTCCATCGTGGGTGGATCTATTTTGCCTCCATTGGCCGCATCATTATTTAAGATTAATACGAATATGGCATTGGCAATACCATTGTTTTGTTTTAGCTACATCGTCTATTTTGCTTACCGTGGATCCAGAATTTCTACACATGAATAGATATATTTTAATCTTAGATCTGGTAGATGAAGAATCGTCCATCAGGCAATATGAAGCATATCATGAATTGATTCCAAAAGAAATCGATCAAAGTATACGTGATTCAGGAATTACTTCCATGGAAATTTTCCGCTATGCGAATCGCTTGGTCATGGAAATGATCACTGATAACACGTTTAACTTTGAAGCAAAAGCTAAAGCAGATCAGGAAAATGAAGCTGTACAAGCCTGGGAAAATTTAATGAATCAATTCCAACAACGAATTCCAGGATCGAAACCTACCGAAAAATGGGTATTAACCAAACGCATATTTAGTTTAAATTAATTCTATGTCACGTACTTTTCTACAAATAAATCCATCTGACAATTTACTTGTTGCCTTACAAGATCTTAAAGCAGGTACTGTTATTGAGCATGAAGGAAACAAAATTACTTTACAAGATGACATTGCTGCCAAACACAAGTTTACAACGGAAGCAATAGCCAAAAATGGGAACGCTTATATGTATGGTGTTTTGGTGGGTCACGCAAGTCAAGATATTCCCAAGGGTGGACTCATTCATACGTTTAATCTACATCATGCCTCTCAAGATTTTGAAGGAAAGTTGAAAGACTATTCATGGTCTAGTCCGGATGTAAGTAAATTCCAAAACAGAACCTTTAAAGGATATCACCGCTCAGATGGACAAGTAGGTACGCAGAATTATTGGTTGGTCATTCCGCTTGTTTTCTGTGAAAACAGAAACATTGAATTACTTAAAAATGCATTCATTCAAGGTTTGGGCTTTCAGAAAAATGATTCCGTGACTGAGCAAGTCATTCATTTACGGAAGCAATTTGAAGCAGGAAAATCATTAACATTAGGCTCAAGCTCCAATGAGGCCATTATTGCCAAAAGCCCACTTTTTCCCAATGTAGATGGAATTAAATTTCTAACACATGAAAGCGGGTGCGGTGAAAACAAAGATGATTCAGAAAACCTATGTGCCTTGTTAGCAGGCTATTGCGTCAATCCCAATGTAGGTGGAATTACTGTATTAAGTTTAGGTTGCCAGCATTCTCAAATAGCCGTATTTAAGCAAAAATTAGCGGAAAAAGACCCTAATTTCAATAAACCAATGCACATCTTTGAACAACAGCAAGATGAAGGTAGTGGAGTTGAAAATTTACTAAATGAGGTTGTATTAAAAACGTTTGAAGGCTTAATTGAAATCAATCAAATTGATAGAAAACCTGCTCCTTTATCTGCCTTACGATTGGGCGTAAAATGTGGTGGATCTGATGGCTTTTCTGGAATATCGGCTAATCCGGCGATTGGACATACGGCCGACTTGCTTGTGGGACTGGGTGGAACTGTCATGATTGCCGAATTTCCAGAGTTATGTGGTGTGGAACAAGAATTACAAAATCGTTCTGTAACCGCAGAGGTAGCAGATAATTTTGGCAAAATGATGCGTGAGTATGCCAAACGTGCCGCAGCAGTAGGAGCGGGCTTCGACATGAATCCATCACCTGGAAACATCAAAGATGGATTAATCACCGATGCGATCAAATCAGCTGGAGCAGCTAAAAAAGCAGGATCCTCGCCGATCGTTGACGCCCTTGGATATGGACAATATGCGACTCAAAAAGGGCTTAACTTAGTTTGCACACCCGGAAATGATGTGTTGGCCACCACAGGAATGGCAGGAGCAGGAGCTACAGTACAATTATTTACAACAGGGTTAGGAACGCCTACAGGCAACCCCATTAGCCCTATGGTTAAGTTGTCAACGAATACACGGTTAGCAAATAAATTACCTGAAATCATTGATATCGATTGCGGGCCTATCATCAGCGGTGAAAAATCAGTTGAAGAAATGGGTGAAGAGGTTTTAGAATATGTGATTAAACTGGCTTCGGGTGAGATTACAACGAAAGCAATGGATTTGGGACAGGATGACTTTATGTTTTGGAGGAGAGGGGTATCGCTTTAGACGCTGGACGCGTCAGAGGTAAGAGGTGAGAGGTAAGAGGTGAGAAGTAAGAAGTAAGAAGTGAGATGTAAGAGGTAAGAAGGAATTTAAAAATAAC